>NZ_WUDQ01000612.1:0-2092 GCF_009827695.1 Paenibacillus sp. OT2-17
CAACAGTTAGGAGGCAGAGCATGACTTTTCCTGTCGTTGGAGACTTGTACAACCGTATTTTTGAAATCCAGCAGTCGCACCCGGATCTGAAGGTCGATTACGCAATATGGAACCGAATTAATACTTCGTTGCCGGAAGATTATAAGCTGCCAGACGCTGACATTTTGGAATGTCTGAAACAATCCGCACCATGAAGGCACAGACCCTATAAAAAGGCAGGTCGGGCTAAAAACTCCCACCTGCCTTTAGTTTATTTTTGCTCATTGTCCATCCAGTTTTTCGTCAATCTTCATAAACTGAGCCTCGAATTATGAGCGGCCCCGTAACAACAGCACGACGGTCAGCTGATTGTACGGTCAAGCAGTATACATAAGGCTCTGCCTGTTCTCCCGTTTCCTCATAGCTTAACTCTGCAAATCCCTCCTGATAACAGGAATCCTGCAACCAATCCAGCATAGGTCCCTGCTCATCATTGCGACGCAATCGAATGTCCAACTCCCCGATATCCCAGTTGAGCAGCGGATTTTCCCATGCCAAAGAGACTTCAATGACAATACGTCCTTCAGATTCACTTGCAGGAATGATTAATGTAGAGAGCACGCTCTCCTGTTCGGTGACCTGAAAAGGCAGTGCATATGTGTCTGGCTCAGCTTTGTTTTGAACTGAATATTTCAACATACCTTCTTCCTCCTCTGCCCGTTCATTAGGGTGTCACGGTAAAATGACTGGCTGTACGCTTAGCGACAATGTTCCCGTTTTCCAAAAATTCAGCCAGGATAAACAGCGTTTCCGGATTGTAAATACTCGTTACCACTCGCAGGTAAAAAGGATTTTGGGCGGTCTCCATATCCTTGAGTTCTAGCACGGAGCCAGCTTCGGGAGAAGGGTTCAATCGAAGGAGCTGCCGTCGGAAAACGCCACTGTCATTTCCCATTTCCAGCAACACATCGACGGCTCTCTTTTCACGATTGAAAAGGGTCACATGGCAGCTTTGTATGTGGGCGCTGTGGTAAGCGAGATGGTGATCGACGGTTAAAAGAAACACGGACATATGATGATGCCTCCTTGAATTCCGTTAGGTTACCAGCCTTAATATGATATGAAAAATAGCCGGGATTGGACTGGATAGTTGTACGCCTCTTTGACAAAAAGCGCATCGGTGTCCAACCCTTTTCGCCGTGCTGTGCATGTAATGTAGAGTGGAACAAACTACGGCCTGAAGTCCCTTTTTGACTACAGAAGAAGGGCCAAGCAGGATATGAGGGAAGGGTCGTATTAAAAAAGGAGGCGCGGCTATGAGACTCGCACAGCTGGCAGGGGAATATGAAGCGGTCTTCAGTCTGGGACAAAACTGTACACCTGCCATTCAATTGGAAAAGAACCGTTTGCGGCCGTTTGCCGGGGTACTGGATTGGATGATGTCTGACACGCTGTCCGATGTGAACCGCTTGCTTGAAAATCGGTTTGCCGGATTTATGGATTTGCCTAATTTAAGTGTCGTTGGTACGAGCCAACTGAATTATATGGTCAGAGATATCGCTTATAATGTGATCTCGGTACATGATTTTCCGCAGGAACGCAATACGTCCTCAGATCTGGTGACCTATCCCGAGTTCAAGGAAAAGATAGACCGTCGTATCGAACGTTTTTTTGCAAAAACACAGATGGCGAAGCGCAGCTTGTTCGTCCGTATGCTGGGAACCTATGAAGAAGTAGAGGAACTGGAACGTATTTTGTCGGGCATGGTAGCGAATGAATTTCGTTTGTTGGTGGTGAATTGTTCCGGCGTAACGGAGTTGACGGAGGTGGATTGGCAGCTTCCACATGTATGCGCGGTGGAAATGCCTTTTGCCGATGTATGGAATTACAAGAGTGATCCGCACTGGCGTACTCTTTTTAAAGGGATGACCTTGTCTTCGGAAAGGGGAGGGCGTCGTGCTTGAGCGGTTGCAGGGGGATTATGATGCTGTATTCAGTTTGGGTGGACATTGCTTGCCTTCCATTCAGCTGGATAAAAACGGACTGCGTCCCTATGCGGGTCCGCTGGACTGGATGATTTCCGGTAACTTGTCACAGATCAGTCGTTTGCTGG
>NZ_WUDQ01000613.1:0-2091 GCF_009827695.1 Paenibacillus sp. OT2-17
CGATTGACTTACTTAGTGTATCTGGTCATAAGATTAACGGACCGCAAGGCGTGGGTGCATTATATATCCGCCAAGGTACACGCATTCAGCCGCTAATGCATGGGGGACTTCAGGAAAAGAAACGCCGTGCCGGGACAGAAAACATCGCCGGTATTGCGGGTCTGGCTAAAGCCGCAACTCTAGCTAATGCTTCCATTGAGGAGCGTGGGGTGCACGATACGGTTCTTCGCCAGACACTGCTTAAAGGGTTGGAAGACACTCTGGGTAGCCAAAATTTTGTAATTAACGGTGATCCTGATCATTCTTTACCTAATGTCCTTAATGTTAGCTTTCCGGCCATTGGTACAGAGACCATGCTGATGAACCTTGACATGGAAGGAATCGCAGTAGCAAGCGGATCAGCCTGTACTTCCGGATCTCTAGAGCTATCGCATGTATTGCAGGCGATGGATCTTCCTGAAGATGTTTTACATTCAGCGATTCGGTTTAGCTTCGGTTTGGGTAATACTACGGAAGAAATGGAATACACGGCCAAGAAAATTGAAACCATATGGAAGCGGCTGCGTACTAGGTACTAGGGATTTCTCCGCATTTTAATAAGAAGGGAGGGGCGGTTTTCCATTTCATTGCATGAACGGAAGCAAGGTCTGACAGGCATGTAGGAAAAGGACCGCACCTTCGTTCGGATTGCAGAATGAGGAGGTACCCTATATATGAAGCTTCAAGATATGATCGGACTTGCCGTTTTCGATGTGGAGGACGGGAAGCAGATTGGTAAAATACATGACTTTATGGTGACAGCTGATTGGCGGATCACAGGGATCGAGTTGGAAGGAAAAGGGCTTTTTTCTTCTCACGTGAAAATGGTTGCTTGGGATGACATCGTTGCTTACGGTGAGGATGCGATCATGATTCGCAATCAGCAGGCTGTCCGTAAAACGGAGGCCCATGATATACAACATACGTACTTGCTTGGACCCGGTAAACTGAAGGATCTATCCGTGCTAACAGAGGAAGGGCTTATGCTCGGGCACATCTCGGATGTTTATTTTGACCAGGAAATGGGCAATAACATAATAGGCTTGGAAATCAGCGATGGTTTTGTATCGGATATTATAGAGGGGCGGAAATGGCTGCCCTGCACCGAAGATATGTCCATCGGGGAAAATGCTGTTATGGTTCCCCCGTTAAGCGAGCAACGTCTGGAAAAAGCCATATATTCTGTTAATGGATAGGGTGAGTTTATTGAGATGTCCGAATTGTAATTCCAAAGATATCGGCAAAATCGGCTCCCATCAATTTTATTGCTGGGGATGCTTTATCGAACTTCAGGTGAATGGTGAAAAAATGTCTGTCTACCAAGTGGAAGAGGATGGAACGCTCAGTTCGCTGGACGACCTATTCTTTGGAGATGAGATGGCACAACAGGACTTGCCGCAAATTCATGCTTCTTCCTAAGCTTGACACCGAAAGTGGACAGGCTGCTTGCTAAGAGGTGTGATCTACATACACTTAGTAGGTTGGATAATGCTTGATAAAAACAACGAAGAGGGTGCCCCGAACGGCCATATTGGCTGGGGCACCCTCTTTTGTATACCGTTTTTGTGAAGATGGTTAGTTCTACAATTTAAAGCGTTTGACCTCTTCCAATAAAAGATCTGCATGAGAATCAAGTTTGGCAGAAAGGTCGGCAATATTGTTCATGGCATGACCTTGTTCTTGCACAGAGGAAGCCACTTCCTCTGTAGATGCTGCACTTTGTTCAGAAACAGCGACAACGCTGGAAATGACATCGGAAATATGTCCAGCATTCACACGGAGATGATCTGTAGCGGCGGTAACGTCCTCAATTTGGGCAAGCATATGCTGAGAAGCCCCACGAATGGATTCAAACGCCTGTCTCGTTGCAATGGCAGCATGCTCCTGTTCTACAGTTACAGCAAGAGCCTTCTTCATTTCCTCCGCGCTTTGTACTCCTGCAATTTTAATTTCTTCCAGCTTACTCATGATACTGTCACTGGAACTGCCCGCTTGCTCAGCCAGCTTTCTCACTTCTCCCGCGACGACGGCAAAACCTCGTCCGTGTTCTCC
>NZ_WUDQ01000614.1:0-2089 GCF_009827695.1 Paenibacillus sp. OT2-17
GTGGAAGAGAAGTTGGCCAATTTGCAGAACACCAAAAGAATAATGATCAGTTTGCCAGATCATCTCTTGCAGGAAGTGGACGGGATCGTAGCTATGGAAAATTCCAACCGCAGTGAATTTATCAGGCAGGCCATGAAGCTGTATGTAGGCGAACGTAAAAAACGTTACATTCGTGAAGCTATGCAGCGTGGATACATGGAAATGGCTAAAATCAACTTAACCATGGCATCCGAAGCCTTTCACGCGGAGGAAGATGCAAACAGCACCTTGGGCCGTACAGTTAGCGGGGTGTAATCCATATTGATCGTAAAGCGCGGCGACGTTTTTTTTGCAGACCTTTCACCCGTAGTCGGTTCCGAGCAAGGTGGCGTCAGACCTGTGCTGATCATTCAAAATGATATCGGCAACCGGTTTAGTCCTACTGTGATCGTAGCAGCTATCACCGCTCAGATTCAGAAGGCAAAGCTGCCTACACACGTGGAAATCGACGCGGCGACGCATGGCTTTGATCGTGATTCTGTTGTTCTTCTGGAGCAAATTCGGACGATCGACAAGCAAAGGCTTACCGACAAAATCACCCATTTAGATGAAGAAACCATGCGCAAAGTGAGCGATTCGCTACAAATCAGTCTCGGTTTGATTGATTTTTAGCGTGATGGAACGACGAGTGAAACGGGAAAAGGGCAGCGCTTGGGCGCTGCCCTTTTGCGTGTCCAATGAAAAATGCAGGTAGGGCTTGCTTTAACGTCACCTGCTGGCGCTTTGAATCTTTTTTTGTGATAATGAAAGACATGGTGTACGACAAGAGCTGTGAGGAAGAAGGGATAGGTTTGTCTAACGAGGAAACGAAGACGGAAATCCGGCAGGAGCCGAACGAAGCAGAACGCCAAGAGCGGATTGTCAAACAAGTGGCGAGAGAGCTGTCGCTGGCACTCAAGCAAATCCGGACAACGATCAGTTTGTTGGATGAAGGGAATACAATTCCTTTTATCGCGCGTTATCGTAAGGAAATGACAGGAGAGCTGGATGAAAATCAGCTGCGTGAAATTGAAGATCGTGTGGTGTATTTGCGTAATCTGGAGGATCGTAAGGTAGAGGTCATCCGCATTATTGATGAGCAGGGCAAGCTGACGGAAGACCTGCAGACTGCTATCACCTCTGCGGTTAAACTTCAGGAAGTGGAGGATCTGTATCGTCCGTATCGGCAAAAACGCAAAACCCGCGCCAGTGTAGCGAAGGAACGGGGACTGGAGCCGCTGTCCATCTGGATCTGGAGCCAGCCGAAACAGGGCGATGCTCTGAAAGAAGCCGAGTCTTATGTTAATGCGGAACTGGGAGTGGACAGCGCCGAGGCGGCCATCCAAGGAGCCTTGGACATTTTAGCTGAAAATATAGCGGATGATGCGGCTATTCGCCAATGGGTACGCCGATATACGCTGGACCATGGTATGTTGACCTCCGAAGCGAAGGACGCGGAGCAAGAATCCGTGTATGAAAACTACTACAGCTATCGTGAGCTCGCTAAGAAAATGCCACCTCACCGTATTCTGGCAATTAATCGCGGGGAGCGGGAAGGCATTCTTAAGGTTGGTCTGGAGGTGGCGCCAGATTCCATTTACAATTACGTGGCTGGCCAAGTGATTAAAGGATCGTCTGTCGTGCAAGATCTGCTGCGCAGTGTCATTGAGGATGCGTATAAAAGACTTATCGCGCCATCTATCGAGCGTGAAGTACGCGCTGAAATGACGGAGAAGGGCGAGCAGCAGGCCATCTCCATCTTTGCAGGCAACTTGCGCAGCCTGTTGCTACAGGCTCCGATCAAGGGCCGACGTGTGCTCGGTGTCGATCCGGCCTATCGGACAGGCTGTAAGCTGGCGGTTGTCGATGACACCGGCAAGCTGCTCGAAGTGGCTGTAACGTATCCGACACCGCCGAATAACAAGAAGCGCGAGGCTGCTGAAAAGTTCAAGCAGCTAATTGCCCAATATGGTATCGAATTGATTGTCATTGGTAACGGAACCGCTTCGCGCGAGACAGAGCAATTTGTAGCGGAAGTCATTGCGGACATTGGTGACAGCAGTCTAGCGTA
>NZ_WUDQ01000615.1:0-2088 GCF_009827695.1 Paenibacillus sp. OT2-17
GATTAATTTATCTCCTGCTGATTTGCGTAAGGAAGGTTCAGCTTTTGACCTTGCTATCGCTTTAGTGTTGCTGACAACCAGTGAACAGGTCGTTTTACCCGTGGGAGAACGGACGCTGTTTATTGGCGAGCTGGCACTGGATGGCAGTATTCGCCCTGTAAATGGGGTGCTGTCCATGGTTGATCTGGCCAAGAGAGAAGGATTCAACTCCGTGCTGCTTCCCCAGGAAAACGCAAGCGAGGCTCGTCTGATTACGGGTATACGTATTTACGCTATACGTCATCTAGCAGATCTTATCCCGATTGAAGATCGTGCACAGGGGACTGTTGATAGCCAAGCGACAAATCAGAGTTGTACTACCAGTAAACAAGTCATGATCTGTTCCTATGACCATTTACCTCAAGCAGAGCATATACCGTTGTGTGAGAAAGAAGAGATAACTAGCAACATGGAGGATTACAGCGATGTGCTGGGTCAGCTGCACGCCAAGCGTGCGTTAGTCATCGCTGCAGCCGGGATGCATAATATCTTGCTTATGGGACCGCCAGGGGCTGGGAAAACAATGCTCATCCGCAGGTTGCCATCTATCCTTCCGCCTTTGACTGAAAAGGAGGCGCTTGAAGTCACCAAAGTATACAGCGCTGCCGGGAAGTGGAAGGAGTCATCGCCTCATCTGATGAATATTCGTCCCTTCCGGTCGCCTCATCATACGATCTCTGCTGCTGGTTTGGTGGGTGGGGGAGGTATACCCAAACCAGGAGAAATCAGTCTTGCACACCGGGGGATCTTATTTCTGGATGAGTTGCCTGAGTTTAGCCGTCATGTACTAGAAGTGCTGCGCCAACCTTTGGAAGACCACAATGTTACGATCAGTCGTTCACGTGCTGTTTTTAAGTATCCGGCGCATTTTTTACTTGCTGCCTCTTTAAATCCGTGTCACTGTGGCTTTTTCGGAAATGATACGGAACATCAGCGCTGTACCTGTTCACCTGCAGCAGTAGCCCGCTACCGTTCACGTATTTCCGGTCCACTGCTGGATCGGATTGATCTTCAGCTTGAAGTATCGCAGCCGAAGGATTGGCGGGAGGAAAAAGAATCATTATCATCCGCTGAAATGCGAAGGCAGGTGCTGGCTGCTCAAGCGATACAAATCTACAGATACAGCAAGCTTCCCTTTTCATGGAATAGTGAGCTGTCTGGTCAGATGCTTCGTAAATATGCCGTATTAGAAAAAAATGCAGCGGAGTTGCTTGATCAGACAATGGACGCGCTCGGTTTAAGCATGCGTGCGTATGATCGAATTCTCAAGCTTTCGCGTACCATTGCAGACTTACATGACTCAGAGAAAATTTTGACTTCACATGTGGCTGAAGCTATTCAATACCGCCATATGGATAGAGCAAATGCCAGTTTTCCCGAAAGTTAAAAAGGCGATAAAACTTAATAGTTATAACACGATCATTTTTATGAAAGAGTTTTTCCAAAGGGTATGTGCAATAGAAAATGAAAAAAAAGGACAAAAAAATCTCCAGACAATAAAGATCTGGAGAAGAAAAATAAGATTATGACATTAGTGATTATACTATGAGTATATCAGTTTCGTATATACGTTTATGCAGCATCTCCCATGTTACTTGATGGAAAAAAACAAACAGTCTTTAACGAAGGGATAGCTGAAAGGATAATAAACCCCTCGACAAAAACGGTTGAGGGGCTTGTTGTGAAATTCATTCTAACGAGTACTATTAAATTCATGAAGAGAGATGGAGATGTCCCCCCCTACATAGGTAAGAAAATCTGAGTTACAAGACGTTCAGTTTCACTTCAATATTACCGCGGGTAGCGCGGGAGTATGGACATTGTTCATGTGCGCCTTCCACGAGCTTTACTGCAGTTTCATGATCGACGCCTTTTACCAATACATCGAGGTTTACTCCGATTCCGAAGCCGCCGTCTTCCACTTTGCCGAAATGGACCGTAGCTGTTACTTCAGTACCTTCATGCTTAACACGTTGCATGCGAGCAACCATATTTAAGGCACTGTCAAAGCAAGCGGAATAGCCTGCTGCGAACAATTGCTCTGGATTC
>NZ_WUDQ01000616.1:0-2087 GCF_009827695.1 Paenibacillus sp. OT2-17
CCCGGAAGTCCAATCTCAGCTACGCCTATAATGGGATGCAGCACACCATTTCCATCGCGGTATACGATGCTACGTTCAATATCATCCGTCACATCCGGTATGTATGGCGGGTCAGCAAACAACCCTTCCTGCAAACGTTCTGTCATAGAGAACGGAAGCAGCTTCGCTTTTATATAGGGTACGAGCTCCCGGCAGACGGGGTCATCCCAGTTCACCACCGCAGTATCCGCCGCCGTTTGATTGGCAAATAGACGCGCCTTGGATGCAACGTAGTCCTCCATGCCTCCGTGGTAGTCCAAATGGGTCTCAGCTACATTGAGCAGGCAGGCCACAGCGGGCTTGAAATCCTTTGTTCCTTTTAACTGAAAGCTGCTCAGCTCCACAACCATCCACTCGTCCGACTTGGCGTCCACAGCCGCCTCACATAAGGGCGTACCGATATTACCAGCCACGATTGGATTCATGCCGGATGCCTCCAACAGCTTGCCTACCCAAGTGGTCGTGGTCGTCTTTCCGTTGGAGCCAGTAATTCCGATGATCGGAGCTTTACATAGATGGTAGGCGACCTCAACCTCGGTCACGACCTCAATGCCGAGCTCGACAGCTTTCTGTACGGGAGGAGCCGTATAAGGAATCCCTGGATTTTTGACAACCAGCTTCACTCCAGGATGAATTAGCCCCTCTGGGTGACCCCCGCATAAAACGGAAATTCCCAAAGCCTCTAATTCAGAAGCTTCGGGACATTGTTCCCTATCTTTTTTATCATTGACTGTCAGCTTGGCTCCGGCCTGGTGCAGCACCTTGGCAACTTGCACGCCGCTTTTGGCCAGCCCGATAATGACGACTTCCTGATCTCTGTATGCGTCTGGATGGTTCATTTGTCTACAACCCCTTGTTGAGATAAAGTCCGAGTCCTGCCAACAACAGTCCTACAGCCCAGAATGTAATAACTACGCGCCATTCGGACCAGCCGGACAGCTCGAAATGATGATGAATCGGGCTCATTTTGAAAATACGCTTGCCACGTGTTTTAAAAGAAGCTACTTGCAAGACCACGGACAGCATTTCAATTACGAATACACCACCGATAATGAGGAACAAAATTTCGCTTTTCGTAACGATGGCAATGGCACCTATGGCGCCGCCGATTCCCAGCGAGCCTGTGTCACCCATAAACACCTTGGCAGGATGAGCATTATACACGAGAAATCCGAGTACAGCGCCAATCATAGCCGCTGAGCATACTGCTGCCGGAAGCGAGGTCGCCTGAATCGCGACAATGGCATAAGCAGCAAAGGCAATGGCACTTGTACCGGACAGCAGCCCGTCCAGCCCATCCGTGAAATTGACAGCATTGCTAATCGCCAGCATCATGATAATGATGAACGGATAATAAAACCAGCCGCCCCAATCAAAAGACCATGACGTTCCAGGGATGCCGATCGCAGTACTATGATCATTACTAAGCAGAAGCCAGCACATGATCGCGCCAAACAATAATTGCCCAAACAGCTTTTGACGCGCCGTCAGACCTAACGAGCGTTTGAATACAATCTTGATATAGTCGTCCAAAAAGCCGATCAGCCCAAAACCGAGCGTAGCAACCAGCAGAACGTAAAAGTCCGTATTTTTGATAGCTGAAAACTTAAGGAAGGTCAGCGTAAAAGCCACCAGAATCACGATACCGCCCATTGTAGGCGTACCTATTTTTTTAAGATGGCTTTGTGGCCCGTCATCCCGGACCTGCTGGCCGAATTTCATTCGCCGCAGCAGCGGAATGAGCAGTGGAGCGGCAATGACCGCCAATATAAACGATACGACGATCGTCAGCAGTAATAATTGAATATCCATGGGAGTCTCCCTCTCGTCAACATCAGTTCTGTAGCGGACCGTTTTTCAGCGCATCCACAATTTCTTCTAGTCGCATCCCTCTGGATGCCTTAACCAGCACAATATCATTGGCGTGTAGATGAACCAGCAAATACTGGATCAGCTCTTGCTTATCTGTATAAGCGTGCACGTTAGCAGTTGGCATCAACTCTTGCGCACCCTGCGCAATCGAAGTGCCTAACGCACCGTAGGTAAAC
>NZ_WUDQ01000617.1:0-2083 GCF_009827695.1 Paenibacillus sp. OT2-17
CGACCAGGCAAAAAGGCCATACATAACGCAATAGCAAATGTCGAGCCTGAACTTATGCCAATGAGTCCCGAATCCGCTAGTGGATTACGAGTGGTTCCCTGCATAATTGCCCCACACACAGCCAAGCTGCACCCTACTATGATATCTGCCACGGTGCGTGGAAAACGCAAGGTGTGAATAATCTGATGTTCCGTAATGTTGGGATCAAACTGAAATATAGCCCCCCACGCCAGCTTCAAGCTCATTTCCGCAGCACCAAAGGTAATAGATGCTGCGGTAACCACCAGGAGCAGGAACACGCCCATGATCATATAGCCTATAAAATGAAATATTCCTTTTTTATTTGGTTCTTTGTGAGTAGACATCGATTACACCCTTAGTTGGTCAATTATGCAACGTTACTTAGTCTGTTCCAGCAATTTGCTAATAATATAATCTAGCTGCCCCGTCATACTAGCAACGTCCGAATAATAGAACAGTCCTGCATATTTCGCTGGAATTTCGATGATATGTCCGTTTTTAACGGCTGGAATACTACTCCAGATTTTTGTCTTCGCATATTCGGATTCCTTGCCTTCCTGCTTAAACCAAAGGACATAATCTCCAAAGTATTCAGCAGCTACCTCGTAGGATAAAGAACCTCGACGCTCTCCGGAGCTTTTAACCAATGTGTTGAGCTTTTCCGGTTTGTGAAGTCCAAGATAATTGTAAAGCAACGTTCCTCCACGTGAGCCTGTTTCATAATAAATTCCATAGGAGCCACTGCCCCAGTCCTCGAAAATGCTAAACGTTTTGTCCTTGAATATGTCGGAATTTAGTTTTTCTTTGGCCTGACTCAGCTTGCTTTCAAACAGTGAAATCACTTTGTCTGCTTCTGCTTCATGTCCTGTGGCCTGACCAAGAAATTTCAAACGTTCTAGGGAGGTCATTTTATCCTCAGGTATCACAAGAACAGGCGCAATTTTAGAGAGCTTATCATAATCCTTTGTATCATATGTAATGATGAGATCAGGATCATACTTCATAATTTCCTCAGTTTCCCACTTTTCGATATTGGGGATGTCGTTAAACTTATCGTAAAAAGGCATCGTTTCTTGTTTCCACCCCATGACTGCGGCCGGCTTAATCCCTAGTGTAAATACATCGCCAACATACCAGTTCACTACTACCCGTTGAGGATTAGCGGGCACCTTCACATCTCCTTTTACCGTAGAGACTGTACGCGTATCAGAATCACTGCTTACCTCTTCCTTCGTGGGCGACGCGGGTTTAGCAGATGAATCAGAGGAACTGCCAGCATTCCCACAACCTGAAATAACAAAAATCACTACGAATAGTGCACATAAAATCATGTGAAATTTCTTGTTCATCATACGATGCATGTTGTAAATCTCCTTTGAAATATAGTAAGTGCAAAACATACTTAAAATTAGTGATATTGATAATCATTATCACTAATATAAAATTGTAAATTTTATATTAGTGATTGTCAACTGTTTCTTTATTTTTTTGTTTTACTTTAATGGGTTCTCCAGTGCTCCCCTTCTATTCGCTTCATGCCATTCCTGGTAGATTCCTCCAATTTCATAAAATGCTTTGTTCATTGCAGTTGTCAGCTCCTTCGTGATTTCCTTGGTATATTTTAAATGAGTATTTATGTTATCCACTTTATATTTGCGAAGCAAATTTAGATGAGCAATGATGTGAATTGTATCTTCGATGATCCAATAAATCA
The DNA here is from genome assembly GCF_009827695.1 of Paenibacillus sp. OT2-17. Taxonomy (NCBI): domain Bacteria; kingdom Bacillati; phylum Bacillota; class Bacilli; order Caryophanales; family Paenibacillaceae; genus Paenibacillus; species Paenibacillus sp. OT2-17. Next base: position 1,736 of record NZ_WUDQ01000617.1, read on the forward strand.
CATCCTCTTCCTCTTTCGTAAGCTTGTTCAGCATCTGTATGCCTCTTTCATACATCTGGAGCGTATAACCCCGCTTGCCCACTTGCACATACGGGCTCAGATCATCATAAAAATCCGTACGGAAAGGTCGTCTTACATATTGCTCATACTGGTCTTCATATATTGAAGTGTGTTCAAGCTGTTTAATAGTCATATCTATGAGTTCTTGTTCGCTATATATTTTTTTCATCAGATTTTCCCTTCCCTTTCTCTACTAAATAAATTCAAGTCATAATCATGTTAGATCACAAGTGATGCAATAAGAAGTCAAATTCTTTTTTTACCAACCATTAACAATTCTGTTTGATG
>NZ_WUDQ01000618.1:0-2072 GCF_009827695.1 Paenibacillus sp. OT2-17
GGAAATACTTGAAAAAGGTATAGAGGAGTGCAACTAAAATGAAGTTGGGAATTGTCGGAGCAGGGATGATCGTAGGGGATCTATTGAGCTTTATTCAGGAAATCCCGACCATTTTATTAAAGGGCATTTGTTCTAGACCTAGCCACCAGGAGAAATTACTGGATTTGAAAAATAAATATGGAATAGCTCAGATTTATTCGGATTACAGCGAGATGCTGATGAACCGTGATGTGGATACAGTTTATATCGGGTTGCCTAATCATCTTCATTATTCATATGCCAAAGAAGCATTATTGAGTGGTAAACATGTCATTTGTGAGAAGCCGTTTACTTCCAATTTGCAAGAATTTCTAGAGCTAAAAGAAATTGCTCAGCAAAGAAAACTGGTATTGGTGGAAGCCATAACGAATCAATATTTGAAAAATTATTTGTCAATGAAGGAGTATCTACCTAAACTTGGTGAGATCAAAATAGTTGAATGCAACTATTCTCAATACTCATCTCGATATGAAGCTTTCAAAGCGGGAATAATCCAGCCTGCGTTTAATCCGGAAATGTCTGGTGGAGCCTTGATGGATATTAATTTATATAATATTCATTTTGTTGTTGGATTCTTCGGTAGCCCAAAGAAAGTGGAGTATTGGGCGAACATGGAGCGTGGAATTGATACTTCAGGTATGCTGCTGCTTGATTACGGTGATTTCAAGTGTGTCTGCATAGGTTCAAAAGATAGTACGGCCCCCAATGTCGTGAACATTCAAGGCAATAAGGGCTATTTACACATGGCAAGTTCAGCTAATATATGCGACTGCTTTGATTACACTGCGAATAAGAAAACGCCAATTCGGGTGGATCTAAAAGATCATTCGCATCGAATGTATGACGAATTCGTTGAGTTTGATCATATCATCGAAGAAAAAGATTTTGGAAAAGTCTCGAATATGCTTGAACATAGCGAGAAGGTCATGAATGTCATTGAGAAAGCCAAGCAGTCCGCCAATCTTGTATTTGGCCCTGATAAACCATTTTGAGAGTAGCAGACATATGTCTGCTACTCTTTTTTATCAGATTCACAATTTCCGGTCCAACAGCATGCCTATTTGCTCTGCCATCTCGACAGGAGAGAGAGGTTTATCATTCAAAAACCACCACTCCATAATCCCTACCACAGCGGACGCTGCATAACGGACAACCACTTCTTCGTTTAGTCCCCGATTTCTTGCTTCATTCATGTCGACCTCTTCCCGAAGTTCATCGATCATAAATTCAAGAAACTGAGTGCGGAAGTAAGGGGCGCCTTTGCTCACCAGCATCGTGGAGAAAAATAAATAGTTAGCCTCTAAATATTCAAACCAAACAATTTCGGCCTCTGTAAAGCTCAAATGAGCCGATTCAATACATAATCTTCGAAGTTCATTGATGTGTGCGGCCATCAGCTTATCCAGCAAATCATATTTGTCCACGTAATGAAGATAGATGGTTCCCCGGCTTACATTCGCTTTGTCGGATAGATCCTGAATCGTAATATGGTCGAAACTCTTTTCGGCCATCAACTCCGTTAATGCTTTTTTCAAGGCTTCCTGTGTTTTGAGTATTCTCCTGTCCACTTTCACTGTGTTCAACCCCTAAACTTCTAAATGATAATTGACTGTTTTAACTTATATGTCTATTAATGAACAAATCAAGCGTATTTAACAATTGCAAGCATTTTGTATCAGCTTATAATAATAGACACAAGTTCAATAATGTATCTTTTTCAATTATAGATGCATTTATATGAAGGATCAATGCAAAGAAAGAGGAGATATCACATGTCAGATACTCAAAAACTTACGGCTGCACAGCGAACGATTGGGGACTTCTCACCAAAGATTGTCGAGCTGACCGACAAGGTGCTTTTTGGGGACGTTTGGGAACGCAAAGAGCTGGCCCCACGCGACCGCAGCCTCATTACCGTAGCAAGCTTGATCACCGGAGGGAATTCCGAACAACTGGGCTTTCATTTGGGTAAAGCCAAAGACAACGGCCTGACGGAAGAGGAACTGATCGAAGTCATTACCCATCTTGCCTTT
>NZ_WUDQ01000619.1:0-2071 GCF_009827695.1 Paenibacillus sp. OT2-17
GTTTAATTCGTGAAAAGAATTGTTGGATAATACCACTTCACTCATGGATGGGAAATAGTTGAACTCAATGAGCGCATAAGCTATTTGGCAATAGCCACAGTATTCGCTTCTCTTTTGGCGAATACTTGGTGGATTTCCTGCCATAATAGATTTGCGCTTATTGTATTTTGTAAGATGGGGAAAGTTTCATTGAATGGGTACAATCCTTCCTAATACCTAAATTTAATCTCAGATAGGGCCTTATTAGTTTGCAACAATAACTGGTATGAGTCTTTTATTTGCGATAATACGCACGATACTTTGCACATCTTTCAGTATAGTATTAAGAAGATTCAATATACTTTTCCAGCGGTCATTTCTTAGCTTTTGTTTATATGGCAAATTTACATAACATTTTTCTCATTAGTGAGTTTATTATTAAAATTGATTCTTGAGATAGGGTTACAATTACGGCGATACAATTTTAGTAGGATTATTCATCCAAAACAAAAAGACTCTATCCAAATATCGACAGAGTCTTTTGTATGAATATTTGTTTTTAGGATGGAAAAAGTGTTTCGGAATCTGCGGAGCCGCCGTCACCAAGCCAACGGTCAGGACCTGCAAATGAGAAAGTTTTCCCGTTTCCAGATATTTTGACATTAGCGATTTTCCAACCTGGTTTATACCCAGATCCATCAGTTCTAATAGTAATTTTTCTGATGTCACCTAGGTTACTAGTGCTGATTCTTGTTGTATCGGAATCTCCTTGTTCAAAGCTACCATTGAGTGTAGCGGTAGCATAATCTCCATTAGAACCATACAGAGTTATAGAGATGTTCGAGTCTGTTCCAGCATCTTTGAGATTGGCCGTATTTACAGTAACGACATATTCAACATTAGCAAAAGGCGTAACAGACTCTATACTTCTATTTGAGTCTTGTAATGAACTATAAGTGTCACTTGTGACCTGATCTGCAAAAGAAGGTGCAGCAAAAGCTACAGATGAGATAAGCATTGCTACTGATGCTAGTAAAGATACTTTTTTCATTAAATTGTTACCACCTTTCTAGTATTTGTATTTAATGTTATACATGTGTAATGTATTTGTACATAGTTCATTGGTTGTGAAGAGAAATTTTTTTCTTGTCTTTGTTTGTTGTATTTTATCTTTATGTGTCGGATATTAGCTTTCTAATAATCATGTAAGGAGATGATTATTTAGAGAAGGATTTTTAGCGCTTATCCAGAATGAATTGTCGAGGTGACCAACATGAATCATACATATGAAGAGTTGATCGAATATCGAATTGTTTTCAGCTGCATTAAGTCAGATAAGAGCATCTGTAGTCCATCCGTTGAGTAGGATATGATGGAGCTTGTGGAATACGGTGGTGGGCAAGTGGGGCCTTATAAAATTTAAAAATAAAAAATTGAGCAACAATGCAGCAACGTACAAACCCTGGACGGATTTACAGCCAGAATACTTAAGTGAAAAAAGCTGAAACAAGTTTGAGGGCTATAGGTGTGGTCAGTTGTACACAAAGTATTTGAGTCAAGAATGCTGCTGCTTTGACTGGGTACTATTTCGCTTCTGTTTTAACCAGTGGAAGCATAGTTGAATATGTCGATGGTATTTAAAAGGAAGGCAACTGAATTTAGCAGTTCTATGGAATTTAGGAGTTGGTGTATCGTTTAACACAAAAAAAGCAGGAAGAATCCTTCCCGCTTTTGCTTGAAAACGATTATTAGCGTCTGCGTTGTCTATCATTTACGCTAAACAGATTAACAGCCAGTGCGTTACCTCTTGCACGCGCAATGGCTCTTTGAGTGGAACGGATGTTTGATCTTCTTCTTCTCAAATCACGTCTGCAATGTCTTCTGCTCATATTATCACCTCCCTTCAAAGAAATGAAGGTACGGTTAAATCTTAGTGGCGTTTATGCTTACGCTTGGCAATTTTGATATTCAAGGCATTGGTTGCTAGTGCATTTCCGCTTCCTGTTTTAGCAGCTGCGGCTTGAAAGACTTTAACGACCAGATATCTGTTTTTCCCGATGCGATGCTTATACGTTTTAACTCTATTTCTGAT
>NZ_WUDQ01000061.1:0-16270 GCF_009827695.1 Paenibacillus sp. OT2-17
GCAGCGTAATCGTAGTAATCACTCGCCGATACAATTTCACCCGGTACCGAGGCAATCGGCTCATCATTGCCCAGTACGCTGACCTCAATCTCACGGGCATCGACGTACTCCTCGACAATCACCTTTAGGTCAAATTGCAAAGCCAGATCTACAGCCTTTTCCAGCTCTTCTCGGTTGCTGGCTTTGGAAATACCGACACTTGATCCCAGATTGGCCGGTTTGACAAAGCAAGGATAACCTAGCTCGGTTTCCATGTTACGTACCAGATCATGACTGGTTTGTGCCCACTGTGTACTATTAAAATAACAGTATTTCACTTGCGGCAATCCTGCATGCTCAAACAGCTTCTTCATGACGCCTTTATCCATACCTGCTGCCGAAGCCAGCACTCCTGCACCGACATAAGGCATATCCGCCATTTCGAACAGCCCCTGAATCGTTCCGTCCTCGCCAAAGGTGCCGTGCAGCAACGGAAACAGCACATCCAGCGTCTGCTCTCCGTACAGCTTGCCGAACAATGTATCTAATGCCGCCTTGGTGTCACCCTCTGCGCGTTCCAGCTTCAATTGCTCTACAGAAGCCAGAGGAGCGCTTAATAGCGCCCCTCTACGCCAATCGCCAGCCTTCGTAATATAAAAAGGAATAATCTCGTATTTCTCATAGTTAAAAGCGTTCATTACCGCATACGCCGTTTGCAGCGAAACCTCATGTTCACCCGATTTGCCACCGTACACCAGCCCTACGGTCAATTTTTGATTTGCCATGCCTATCCTCCGCTTTCCTGCTTTCGTCATGTGACTGATTTGCATCACTGTACCTGTTATCCATCATCTCATTTAAAAATAGTCGGCGATGTGATAAAAGCGATATACCGTGTTGTCGGTCCACGCATACGAATTTTTATAGTCCCAATAACGATGTCTGGAGCTTACCGTATGTGCATTGACTAGCGGCATGCCGCCCGCATCAAAGGCCGTGACCACCGTGCTGTGCTGGAAGGTTCCGTCACCATCCCAATCGTAAAAAATGACGTCCCCCAGCATGAGCTGCTCTGGGCGACTCACCTGCTCAGCGGTCAACCCCCATGAGCTGGAGCCCAAATACCGCTCTAGACTGTTGGAAACTGCCCAACTGTAGCTCCACAGCTCACGTCCGGCGACCCGTCCTTTATACCACCAGCCCGATTCTCTTTTACCAGTATAGTGGATCGGTGCTCCCCCTGCAAAGAGGCATTGCGAGATATAATTGGTGCAATCCACATCAAAACCTTCAAACTCCGGATTGAAGCTATCCCACCACTGATCTGCATAGGCCGCTGCTTCTTCGCGGCGATATCGGCTGGGACGTGCTGATGAGCCGAAGCCCAGCACACCGCGATTCAGCAGCGGCAGATTTCCTCCTTGATTAAACGAAGCCTGTTCAAAAGGAACCTCTCCCCCCGCTGGCTTCCTTTCTGCCGGATCGCGCTCAATTCTCGCTACCTGCCAGGCTTCACCCTCGCGTGTGAACGTCAGACGCTCCCGTTCAATCCGATCCTCCCGGTGAGTCATCCCGCCCTTCTCATAAAAGAGTCGGACATGCAGTTGTACATCTACCACAGCCTCATCCGGAGTATCCTGCACCATTCGTAGCGGCTTGGCGCGTGTCTCGCTGCGTAGGGGAACAGCGTCCCGTTCGTTGTACCACTGCTCCAATCTGGCCGCACGTGCTGCTCGTTCCATCCGCTGCCCCACCTCCAGATACTCATCTGGCTGCGGTACACCATTCACTTCACTGCGATTGTATTGATTCACGTAAGCAAAAAGGGCCTGTTTCCATTCCCGCTCCCCCATCCCAATCCCTCCATATTCGTCCCGCTATCCTTTTCCGGGGATAACCGGAATGATGTATAACTTCCTTTCTTCCCTCTCTGGTCTGATATGCTCTCTATCTATAAGTATGAATCTCTAAAGCTTGGTATGAACATCGAAACTCGAGGGAGCGGAACGTTTTATTTTCCAATCTGCAACGCATCTTTTAGGCCAAAAAAACTTTACGGAACTGCCTGAAAACGGTATACTTAATCCAAAAGCAATCATTTTGAAATCATGTTTCATCTAATGAAACAAATTACATTGATCGCAACCTCTAACACGTAATGAACCACTGAAGATGTAATTGAGAACGCAACCAATTTAAACCAACTGTGCAAGACGTCGAAAAAACGACATCCCTATTTTCCCCCAAGCATCCACTTCAAGGAGGTAATACTTATGTCAGGAAAAGATCAATTCTCCATTGCCCGTAGTCTCGAAGTTAACGGTAAGCCTTATCGCTACTATAGTCTTAAGGCACTGGAGGAACAAGGAAAGAGCGGTATTGCCAAGCTGCCTTTCTCCATTAAAGTGTTGCTGGAAGCTGCGGTTCGCCAATTTGACGGACGCGCCATTACAGAAGAACATGTGCAACAGCTGACAGGATGGGCTGAGGATCGTGACACCAACAAGGAGATTCCGTTCATTCCTGCACGCATCGTGCTACAGGATTTTACCGGCGTCCCGGTGGTTGTCGATTTGGCAGCTATGCGTGATACGGTGAAAAAAGCGGGCGGTGATCCGAAACAAATCAATCCGCTCGTTCCTGTCGATCTCGTTATCGACCACTCGGTCATGGTCGATGCTTTTGGTACCAGTGACGCGCTGGACTACAATATTAATGTAGAGTTTGAACGCAACGAGGAGCGGTACCGTTTTCTGCGTTGGGCGCAAACGGCGTTCAACAACTTCCGTGCTGTACCGCCGTCCACCGGTATCGTCCATCAGGTCAATCTGGAGTATCTCGCCTCCGTGGCCGCCACCAAAACCATTGACGGCGAAACGGTCGTCTTCCCGGATTCCCTCGTGGGAACAGACTCCCATACCACGATGATTAACGGCCTTGGTGTTGTTGGCTGGGGTGTCGGCGGGATTGAGGCAGAGGCGGGTATGCTGGGGCAACCGCTGTATTTTGTCACTCCCGATGTGATTGGCTTCAAGCTGACAGGCAGTCTGACGGAAGGCTCTACCGCCACCGATCTGGCGCTCACTGTAACGCAAATGCTGCGTAAAAAAGGCGTAGTCGGCAAATTCGTGGAATTTTACGGGCCTGGTCTGGCTAACATCAGCTTGGCTGACCGTGCGACAGTTGCCAACATGGCACCGGAATACGGCGCAACGATCGGCTTCTTCCCGGTCGATGCGGAAACGCTGGCCTACCTGCGCAGCACCGGACGTTCCGATGAGCAAGTAAGCCTCGTAGAGGAATATTACAAAGCCCAAGGCATGTTCCGCACATCCGATACACCGGACCCTGTGTTCAGCGATACCATTGAGCTGGATCTGGCTTCGGTTGTACCGAGTCTCGCGGGACCCAAACGTCCGCAGGACCGTGTTGAGCTTAGCCGCATGAAAGAAACGTTTGAAGGCATTATCCGTACCCCGGTGGACAAGGGCGGCTATGGACTGAGCGATGAAAAAATCGCACAGAAGATTCCGCTGACCCATCCGGACGGCTCCACCAGCGAGTTGGGTACAGGAGCAGTCGTTATTGCAGCTATCACAAGCTGCACGAATACCTCCAATCCAAGCGTTATGCTCGGTGCGGGCTTGCTGGCCAAAAAAGCAGTGCAGCGCGGGCTCAAAAAACCAGGCTATGTTAAAACAAGCTTGACACCAGGCTCCCTCGTCGTGACGGAGTACCTGCAAAAAGCCGGACTGATCGGACCGCTCGAAGCCCTCGGCTTCCATGTGGCAGGTTACGGCTGCGCGACCTGTATCGGTAACTCCGGCCCACTTCCTGACGAAGTGAGTCAAGCCATCACAGACAATGATTTGACGGTTGGAGCAGTCATTTCCGGCAACCGGAACTTTGAAGGTCGTGTGCATGCGCAAGTAAAAGCCAACTATCTCGGCTCACCGCCACTGGTTGTCGCTTATGCGCTGGCAGGCACAGTGAACATTGATTTGGTGAATGATCCGCTCGGTTACGATCAGGACAATCAGCCTGTCTACCTGAAAGATATCTGGCCAACCTCCGAGGAGATCAAGGAAGCCATCAGCCTGTCTCTCAGCCCGGATATGTTCCGTCGTAAATATGCTAATGTATTTACTGCTAACGAAAAATGGAACTCCATTCCGGTTCCTGAAGGCGAACTATATGAATGGGATGAAAAATCAACTTATATTCAAAATCCACCATTCTTTGAAAAACTTCAGGATGGCGTGCAGGATATCAAGGAAATCCGTAATGCCCGTGTACTTGCCCTGTTGAATGATTCGGTCACAACGGACCATATCTCACCAGCAGGCAACATTGCCCCTTCCAGCCCGGCAGGACTGTACTTGAAGGAGCATGGCGTGGAACGCAAGGACTTCAACTCCTACGGCTCCCGTCGCGGTAACCACGAGGTCATGATGCGCGGTACATTCGCCAACATCCGTATCCGCAACAATGTGGCTCCAGGTACTGAAGGCGGCGTGACCAAATACTTGCCAACGGATGAGGAAATGTCCATCTATGATGCGTCCATGAAATATCAGGCAGCCGATCAGAACCTGATCGTCATTGCTGGTAAGGAATACGGCACAGGCAGCTCTCGTGACTGGGCGGCCAAAGGTACGCTTTTGCTGGGCGTTAAGGCTGTCATTGCCGAAAGCTTCGAGCGGATTCACCGCAGTAACCTGGTCGGCATGGGTGTACTGCCTCTGCAATTCCAGGAAGGCTATGGCTGGTCCAGCTTGGGTCTGAACGGTCGTGAAACGTTTGACATTCTCGGCATCGACAATGACGTGAAGCCTGGTCAAGAGCTTACGGTTGTGGCTAAACGCGAGGATGGCACGAAGTTCGAATTCCCGGTAATTGCCCGTCTGGACAGCACTGTCGATATCGACTACTACCACAACGGTGGTATTCTGCAAACCGTATTGCGTCAAATGATCGAAAGCTAAGTTTATGAACTTCATATGTGAAGAACCCCTGTTTTGCAGATAAAGCTGCAATCGGGGGTATTTTTTTATTTATATAAACCGAACTTAAGAGTTACCTATAGCGCCACTGCGCAGTCGGATGGTGCTTCGCTTGTACAGCACCATTCCGCCTACTCCGTTTTGATGTTCATTTTTCAAGTTCATCTTATTTATATAAAACAAAAAAAGTCGATCCCTCAGGACCGACTTCTAGCCACGTTCTCTTATAACCTTACCTTCGCACGCGAGTTACTTCGAAATATCCAAAAAGCCCTCTCCGAACACATCCCGCACGTCATGAATGGTGATAAATGCTGCTGTGTCGATGGCTTTCACTATCTTTTTAAGCGCTGACACCTCTTGTTTACTAATGACGATATACAGCACTTCTTTTGGATTTTTAGTGTAATATCCGTGGCCTGACAGGACGGTAACTCCACGATCCATTTTCGTAATAACCATCTCGGCAATTTTATCTTGGTGCTCCGAAATGATCATGACTGCTTTTTTCGGGTTCAGTCCTTCGATCATGAAGTCCATCACCTTCGTACCAACGTACAAAATAACAATAGTTAGCATCAATTTTTCTGGACCAATAATAAAATAGGAAGAGAACGCGACAATCAAATCAAAAAACAGCAGGCCATAGCTGATATTCCAATCCAGATACTTGTTGGCAATTCGGGCTAAAATGACCGTTCCCGCCGTAGTGCCACCTACCCGTACAATTAAGCCAATGCCGACCCCCACCAAAACTCCGGCAAATACAGCATTAATCGTCGGCTCATGCGAATCAATCCGCCAGTTGACCGTTAAATGTAAAAACAGCGAGTTAAAAGCGACCGCAATTATAGTGTACAGGGTCGTTCTCTTGTCCAAAAATTTATATCCGACAATCAACAGCAAGCCATTAATCACCAGATTAACGATCGAGGGAGACCACTGAAACAGATAGTACAAAATGATCGTAACCCCTGTAACGCCCCCCTCACCAAACTCATTCGGGATCACAAACAGATTAACAGCTAGCGCGAAAAAAAACGCACCCAGAATAATAAATGCAATGTCTGCAATACTTTTTTTCATATATACTCTAATCCTTTCTCTAACATTTCAAAGGATGAATCGCCAGATGGATTGGCTGACTCTTGTTGTCAAAATACGCTGACAACCAGTTCATGGTATCTACTACCAAACATAAAGTCAATACAACTTTGACACTTTAATTCGCCACCAGACTGCCTCAATCCTGACTTGGATTCCGCAAAATTCTCCTTTTACAAGGTTATTCGACAAAATAACACAATCCCGACTACTAAACTAAGAAAACGGGCCTCTAGCCCTTGTTTTAGACCTAGGCACATTTTCCTCTAAAACGACCATCCTCCTAATCAACATTTTGGACACATATGACCATCTTCCTGTTTTATGTCAAAAGCGTTTTACTTTGAAAAAATGTGGGTATAATGATTGAAACATTACCAAGCAACCTACATAGCATTACGACATCAAGTACATACAAATAGTCCTATACAGACGTCCTAAGCAACTCAATCTGAATTTGACAATATGGAATTGGAGGAATGACCTACATGAATACAATGAACTTAACCGTCCACACCCTGATGCCCTTTCACCACCAATACCAACGTGCCAACGCGGTGAGTATGCAGAAGAAAGAAGATAGCTCGGAGAAGAAGCTCAGCTTTCAGGACATTTTGAATGAAAAAATGGGTAAAAAATAATGCGCCGTTTATCCGGTTGCATGATCCGCTTTACATAAGCTAAAAAGCCGTAGTTTCCTACATCGACTGTAGAGAACCACGGCTTTTTTAATTCATTTGTCCCTAAACTCCCACGTTCGTTTTACTGACCTCCATCCCGATACTGCTCTGCCTTCTCACGCATCCCGGCAGCTACTGCTTCTTGAGTGTTCAGCCCCTTATCCGCTGCATAGGCGCGAATGTCCTGAGTGATACGCATACTACAAAATTTGGGGCCGCACATCGAGCAAAAATGTGCTTCCTTGGCGCCCTCTGCCGGTAGCGTCTCATCATGGTAGGACAAGGCCCGCTCGGGATCAAGCGACAGATTGAACTGGTCCCGCCAGCGGAACTCAAAGCGTGCCTTGGACAAAGCATCATCCCGCTGCTGCGCCCGTGGATGACCCTTCGCCAGATCGGCAGCATGTGCCGCAATTTTGTAGGTAATGACACCCTCACGGACATCATCCTTATTCGGCAGACCCAAATGCTCCTTAGGCGTAACATAGCACAACATGGACGTCCCGAACCAACCGATCATCGCCGCCCCGATGGCTGAGGTAATATGATCATATCCGGGGGCAATATCCGTCGTGAGCGGTCCCAAGGTATAGAAGGGAGCTTCCTTACAAATCTCCATTTGTAAATCCACATTCTCTTTGATTTTATGCATAGGGACATGTCCTGGCCCTTCAATCATGACCTGAACATCATGCTTCCATGCGATTTGCGTTAGCTCGCCCAACGTTTCCAGCTCTGCAAACTGTGCTTCATCATTCGCATCATAGATACTACCTGGACGTAGACCATCCCCGAGAGAAAAGGCCACATCATAGGCTTTCATAATTTCGCAGATTTCTTCAAAATGTGTATACAAAAAATTCTCCTGATGGTGCGCAAGGCACCAGGCTGCCATGATCGACCCGCCACGGGATACAATTCCCGTCATTCTATTCGCCGTCATCGGTATATACCGCAGCAATACACCCGCATGAATTGTAAAATAGTCCACTCCCTGCTCCGCTTGCTCAATCAGCGTATCGCGATACAGCTCCCACGTCAGCGCTTCTGCTTCGCCGTTCACCTTTTCAAGTGCCTGATACAGCGGTACAGTCCCAATCGGTACAGGAGAATTCCGAATGATCCATTCACGTGTTGTATGGATATTACGGCCTGTGGACAGGTCCATAACCGTATCCGAGCCCCAACGCACAGCCCAGGTCATTTTCTCCACTTCCTCCTCGATGGAGGAGGTAACCGCAGAATTACCAATGTTCGCATTGATCTTCACGTGAAAATGACGCCCAATGACCATTGGCTCACTTTCAGGGTGATTGATATTCGAAGGCAAAATGGCTCGTCCAGCCGCCAACTCCTGCCGTACAAACTCAGGCTCCACCCCTTCGCGGATCGCCGCAAATTCCATTTCGGGCGTAATGATCCCTTGCCGCGCATAATGCATTTGTGTCACTGTACGACCTTGCAAAGCACGAAGCGGACGGTTGGTCACGCCGGGAAATTCAACTGTCTCCCGTTTGGAGCCAGGTTTCAGTCCATTATCCTCCGGCTGGACGGCGCGTCCCTCGTAAGCCTCCACATCGCCCCGTTCCAGGGCCCAAGCTCGCCGTAATGGAGGCAGGCCCTGACGGATATCGACCTGATAGGCTTCGTCGGTCATGGGACCGCTCGTATCGTACACACGCAATGGCTCATGATGCTCCGTGCCCTGCGGCGTATGTGTAGGATGAAGAGCAATTTCGCGCTCTGGCACGGCAATGTCCGGCCGTGAGCCTTGAATATATACCTTACGGCTCCCTGGAAAGGGCGTTACCCCTCTGGCTTGCTCCCCGTTTGTCTTCTCTACCTCAACTTCTTTTGTTCCTACCAATCTTACTTCTGTTGATTTCAATTCTGTTCCTTTTGTTCCTTCTACTTCTGTCGGCTTCATTGTCCATTCCTCCCGTTTCGATGAAATGACACACCGATCCGGAACCATTCCCAGGGTGGCGCTGATCTATGCAAAAAAGCCGGTTCCCCAGGGAACCGGCTAATCTAACGAGGCAGCTATCCAGACAGTACGCATGTGGAATAATCCTATTCCAATGCGTCACCGTAGACAGCAGCCGCGTATACATTTCAATGGCCGATTACTTCCCTACGCTGGTATGATCCAGATCAGGTGCAAAGGGTCCGGAATCTTGCACGATTCCATCTCAGCCCGGCATTACAGGCTCCCCCAGTAACTGTGATACTTCTATTCACATGAGGCGGCTATAACAGATATCCCGCCATCCTTACCAGACTACTTTAAATTTATGGCTTTGGCAACCCTTCTAGGTTCCCTTTACTAAGGAGACGCTCCCCATCAAATCACTTTGCTTGCTTCAACTGTGCTCATTCTTGTTACGGAAGCATAAGTCCCATTTCCTTCGCCGCTTCAATCAAAATCGGAGCAAAGTCATGTAGCGTCTCGGGTGCAAGCCGACTGACCGGACCGGATACAGATAAAGCCGCAGTGACCTGTCCCTTCCGGTTTACAATTGGGGCAGCCACAGCAGCAGCCCCTGGCTCCCGTTCTTCATAGCTGGTCGCATAGCCCTTCTCGCGAATGTCCTGCAGCTGGGCTTTATAGACCTCCGGGTCTACCGAGAGCGGCCATTCATCCCCGCTTAGCAGGGCTTCCAGCTCCTGCGGCGGCATAAAGGCTGCCAGCACTTTGCTGGAGGCCCCTACAGCCAGCGGCATACGCGCACCTACAGGCGCAACCCTGCGGATCGCCTGATTGCTCTGCACGGCTTGTATGCGAATACGCATGCTGCCGTCCCGTAAGTATAAGCTGACCGTCTCGCCCAGACGATCACGTAGTCCTTCCATTGCAGGCTGTAACAACACCGCCGGCTCGTCGCTTTGGGACAAATGCGTGGATAGCTCCCAAATGCGGAAGCCAAGTCGATATTTTTCCGTTTCGGCATTCCGAACGACAAAGCCCCGATCCTCCAACGTAGTCAGCAGCCGATGAACCGTGCTTTTATGTAGACCAATTTTGGAGGCAATCTCCGTCAGGCCAAGATCCGAATCTGCGGTAAAACACAGCAGTATATCAAGTGCACGCTCTACAGCGCGAACGGTTAATTTACGGTTTTCCATCGTGAACCGCTCCTCTTGTATCCATATTCGTTTCACACTATGAAACATGGTTACATAAATTATATAGAATAGTCGCGGCTACTGTAAACCGATGTTTTTGTGACAACCATATTACAGAACGAGAACAAACATCGACAATTCTTTGCATCATTTTTACTTTTCCGGTTCAGGCGTTGACTTTGGATAATCCCCATCATACGATAATAGGTATCTATACGGATCTACACTACTATTTTCAAGTGGAATTATACCTAAATTCTATGAAACGAAGATCAATTTTATATAAGGAGGCTCTTACATGATTTCGACATCCCAGCGCAACGCTCAGCTACAGACCGCTGTTCAGGAGCCGTCCACCCCACTCTTTAATCCCCGTCTGCTGCGGTTCAAGCACGTTGTGATTGCTCTGCTGCTGTCGGTCGTCTTTTTTCTGTTGTTTTGTTTTATTGCCTTGCATGCTTACATCGCATGGGTACTTACGAATCCCACCGTTGCACCACTGTACTCTAATCCAATGCAGGCTAAAAGCATGCCTTATGAGGAAGTCAGCTTCCCTGCCAAGGATGGTAGCCGCATGGTACAAGGCTGGTATATCCCGGCGGACCAATCGCGGAAAACGATTATTTTCAGTCATGGCTATGGGGCTAACCGCGAAGAAAGCTGGATTCCCATGTATGATTTGGCGCATTATGCCCACAGCTTGAACTTTAATGTGGTCATGTTCGATTATGGATTCGCGTCACAAAACAGCAAAGCAGTCGCAACCGGAGGCAAAGCAGAATCCCAACAGCTCCTCGGAGCAATTCAGCTTGCGAAGCAACGCGGCTCGTCGGAGATTATCGTATGGGGCTTCTCCATGGGGGCAGGAACCGCTCTTCAGGCGGGCTTGCAAACCAAGGATGTGGACGCAATGATTTTGGACAGCACCTTCCTGCTGGAGCCAGATACGCTGTACCATAACATTCACAATCAAATTAATCTGCCAAGACATCCGTCTTTGGAAATTCTGGAGTTGCTGTTTCCAGTCTTGAACGGAACCAGCTTGCATCAAATTCCATATCAGGAAGTTAAAAAGGAAAACTATCCGTTCCCGATCATGTTTGTGCATGGTACACAGGATGAAAAAGCTCCTTATCCTATTGCGGAAAAGCTCGCTGCCAATCAAACCAACCCGCTTTCCAGTGTATGGATTGTTAAAAACGGGATACATGAGCTTATTTTCAGAGAGCACCCTCGTGAATATTTGCGACGGGTATCGACGTTTCTAAGCAGTGTACAGGAGCTGGAGGACAAGAAAACCATCGCTGATGCCCACAAACAAACGACTACGAAGTAAATTTTTCGAAGAACTGTATTCTATTCTTCGTCTGGAAGAAGCCTGCCTAGGGACACTTAACCCGTGCCGTAGCTGGGCTTCTTTTTCGTTTTCCATGGGTATTCATTGTTTTACGTAACAGATGTGACCGGATTAAGGGAGTTCATAGACATATTCCTGATGAGACAGCGAATATACTGGGTACGTATGCATCCAGGGCAGATCTGCCAGATCCGCCGGATAGCCATAGTAGGATACGGGAGGTAAAAAAACGATGCTGAGTACTTATGGGTCTTTCCTGCCCTTACGTGTGCTGGAGGAAATTCGGCATTGGAAGCAGCAGGAAAGTTGGCATGTGGAAGTGATTAAATCCGCTACCGAGGGATTGGAGCCAACTTATGTACGGTTGCTGGATGATTGGCGGACTGTATTCGAACAGACGGAACGCACCGCCATAGAGTTGCTGGAAGAGCAACGGAGCGTACTCGATCCGGCAGATCAGGCGTGGCATCAGGAATGGAAACAGATGTCGGCTGCTCCACAAGCACATACACACGAATTCACTGAACATTCAAAACAGTCAAGGGGATTAGACGCATCATCATCTGTAAAGATGCCATTGTCAGAGTCAGCCTTAAACTCTCAGCCTGACTCACAAGAATTAAATCGTCGACTGGACGATTTGCTGCAAACCGCAAACCGTCAGTCACAGGAGTATGTACGACAGCTCGGTCTGCTGAGCGAGCACAGTCATGCATTGCGTCAGCAGCCAAAATCTGCCGGAGTTGTATTACACGCGGCACATGAAAGCCAATATTTCCTAATCTCGACAACCCCCTTTCAAGAACCTGGCTCCATCGCAAGGGCTGCTAGGTTGTATCATGTAGCGGCAGAGGGTGAGAATTACCCAGAGGAAGCGTTTCGAGAACGGCAGGCAGGCATAAGGGGAGAAGGCGCATGGACGACTAAAAGCGTCAAATCCAGCCAAGCGCAACCTTCGGCAACGGAAAAAACCTCAATCGGCCGCTCGGTTCCTATTGGGGGACATCGCCTACCGCCGCTCCCTTACCCCTATAATGCGCTTGAACCGTATATTGATGAGAAAACGATGCGTATTCACCATGATAAGCATCATTTGAGCTATGTGAATGACCTGAATAAAGCGGAAAAGAAGCTGGAAGAAGCCCGAAAAACAGGTGATTTTGACCTCGTAAAACATTGGGAACGTGAACTGGCATTCAACGGCGCAGGCCATTATCTGCATACTCTTTTTTGGACGATCATGAGTCCTAAAGGTGGTGGAAACCCAAGCGGACCGCTGGCTGAACAGATTAAAAAGGATTTTGGCAGCTACGATGCGTTCAAAAAGCAATTCAGCTCGGCAGCCGAAAAGGTCGAGGGTGGCGGCTGGGCTATCCTGGTATGGAGTCCACGCGCGGGCCGGCTTGAAATTTTGCAGGCCGAAAAGCACCAGAATCTGACTCAATGGGAGTCCATTCCGCTGCTGGCGATAGATGTATGGGAACATGCATATTACTTAAAGCATCAAAATGAGCGTAACAAATACATTGAGGATTGGTGGCATGTCGTTAACTGGCCTGAAGTGGAAGCGCGCTACGATCAAGCCTCCAAACTGAGATGGCAACCCTTCTAAGCTTCTAAGCTAAAGAAAAACTACACCTGCAAATCGTATCGCTCTCTGAGCGCTGCCATTTGTTCGGTCAATCCTTCCAGTTGTACCAACCAGCCATCGGCAGGTAAAATGGCTGTCCGGCTCTCAACGACACGGCGCAGAGATGCCGTGTACGCCTCAACAGACGGCACTCCAGCCAGCTCTGCCAGGCTACCCATCGTTGCTGGATTCACCCGGGGGTAATCCTGCTGCTGCACGCCTGCCGATGTGTCCCCGGCTGCCTCTGTATAGAAATGCTGCACCGCCTGTGCACGCTCTGTACCGCTGCCCTCAATCATCACGAAGGCTGTGATGATATACGCCTTGGCTTGGCGCCGCTGTGCAATGCCGCAAAACTTGCGGCCCCGGACGCTGACATCGTAATCCCCGGGACAGAAGGACCCGAGGATTTCTCCGGTCTGCGCCTCGCCAGACCACGGAACCAGCGCATCGGCAATTAGCGCTGCCATGAGCCGAAAATCCTCATGTAGGCTGATGGCCCGCTGTGGATTCGGCAGGATTAAGGACAGGTTCAGTACCCCTCTGTCCAGCATGACGGCTGCTCCACCCGAGGGGCGTACGCATACCGAGGTTCCCGCGTTGCGCACTCGTTCCATCGCCTGTGGGGCGTAGGGAAGCCTGCGGTCCCGGTGACCGATCACAAGCGCTGACGGATGCCGCCATAGATGCAAAATGGGTGTAGCTCCTTTCCCTACTTGCCGACAAGCCAGCTCCTCCCAAGCCAGCGGAGACAAAACATCCTCCTGAGTGGCCGCGAGTGGCGTTTCAAACCACTGTAACTCAGGCAAAGCTGTTGTTTTTTCCGTTGATCTATGTACATTCTCCATACGTTATCCCCTATCTATAAAAATAACTGTTATCCATAGGCAAATCGTAATTTTAAGGCAGCTATCCCGTCGTCTCTATTTCTGATGTTAACAAAAAAGGTGGCTACGCCTATGCGTAAACCACCCTTTTTTTGTTCATCACATAAACGTCTTGCGATGTTCGATCAATCCTTGAGCAGCGACAAAAACTCTGCGCGCTGCGCTGCATCATCACGAAACGTACCGCGTACCGCAGACGTTACCGTTTTGCTACCAGGCTTTTTGACACCTCTTGCACACATGCACAGGTGCTCACCTTCCACGACCACCATAACCCCGTGAGCGGAGACCGCTTCATTTAAAATATCAGCGATCTGTGATGTAATACGCTCCTGTACCTGCAATCGGCGGGTTACTGCCTCTACCAGGCGTGCAAGCTTGCTCAGTCCTACAATTTTGCCGCTGGGTACATAGCCGATATGCACTTTTCCGAAGAAAGGAGCCATATGGTGCTCACACTGGCTGTAATAGACGATGTCCTTCACGATCACAAGCTCCTCGTGATTCTCGTCAAATGTCACACCCAACGCATCCCGGGGATCAACCTCATAACCCGCAAATATTTCCTCATACATGCGCGCAACGCGTGCCGGTGTTTCCAACAACCCTTCACGCTTGGGGTCCTCACCGATCAGTTGTAAAATCTGCTCCACATGGTACTCGATTTTATCCCGGTTATCCGCAGCTTTGCGGTTAATATAATCTTTTACGCCAGCCACAGTAATCCTCCTCTATGCAGCAACCTCATGCGGCATCCGTGCTCACGTTGCTCATTATTTCCGACGGCCCTGATTTTTACGCGGACCAGGCTGATTTTTGGAGAACTGTTGGTTCTTCATCATCTGCTGGGCTTTTTGCATTTGTTTCCCATTCAGGTTGTAACCCATCTGTTTGGCCATTTTTTGCAGCGTTTCAGGGTCGTTTTGCATCTTTTCAAGCTGTTTACGAAGATAATAAGCACCGATGAAAAATCCCCCAACCAAACCAGCAATCAGGGTAATAATCGGAATGACAATATTCCACACCACGAAGTCGTCACCTCTGTATATTTATATGAAACATCTTGAATTGCACGAACCTATCATAGCAAAACATGGGACAGCTAGCAAATCACTTTTTGCAAACATATGTCCTTATTGTTTCTCCAAATCCAGCAGCTTCGTCTTGACTGGTAAGCCTCCAGCATAACCGACCAAACTTCCGTTTGCACCCGATACCCGGTGACATGGAAACAGAATGGGTAACGGATTTTTGTTATTGGCTCCACCCACAGCACGTACCGCCTTGGCTCGTCCGATCGATTCTGCAATATCTTTGTAGGACACACTTTGTCCGTACGGAATATTTTGTAATGCACGCCATACCTGCTCTTGAAAAGGAGTGCCTCTCAAATCATAGGCTATACTGAATTCCCGTCGTTCTCCCGCAAAATATTCACGCAGTTGATCCGCGGCTTCGCGCAGTTTTTCCGGCTCCTGCACATAGACATATTCCCCAATCCATGTTCGGGCCCATTGCTGAAGCAGTGCTTCCTTTGCATGAAAAACGCCATAGTCTATTCGGCACAGCCCCCGATCCGTAGCGCACAGCGTCAACGTGCCCACAGGTGTCTCCATCTCATCATAATAAATGGTGGTTGGACCCTGTGAATCTCCGGCCGTTACTTCTGATTTTGGTAATTCAGACGCCTTTTGCTGTTCTGCCTGCTCTTGTTCCTCTAGTTTGGAATGCGCTTGCGCGATCATTTCGCGTACTTGCTCATGTTGTTCCTTCTCTGATGCTTGCTTGATCGCTGTCATAGCGTTCTCCCCTCCTATTCGACTCAAAGCCCACGCCGCCGTGCCTCGTAGCTCGGGACGCGGATCATCCAATAAAACCTCCGTTAACTTGGGCACCGCGCTGATATCCTTGAAATTGCCCAGTCCAATGACTGCATTGCGTTGAATGGGCTTCTTCCCCCGCCAAGCCGCCGCACTTTGTCCAAATTGGTCTTTGAATTCACGGTTGCTCAAATCCAATAACGGCAGCAGCAACGGCTTCACAATTTCAGGATCGGGTGTAAGCTCGGGATGGTGATCCCAATTGAGACCCCGATTTTTGGGGCATACCATTTGGCAGGTATCACATCCGTATAGCCGATTCCCTATCTTCCGCATAAACTCCTCATCCAGAAAGCCCTTCGTTTGCGTCAAAAAGGACACACACCGCTGGGCATTCAGCTGTCCAGGACCCACAAGCGCGCCCGTAGGACAGGCATCCAAACATTTGGTACACTCGCCGCAACCATCCGTTACCGGTTCATCTGGCTGGAAAGGAATGTTCGTCAACAGCTCACCTAGATAAATCCATGATCCCAGCGTCGGTGAAATCATCATCGTATTTTTGCCGCTAAAGCCAATCCCTGCGCGTTCCGCAACGGCTCGATCCGACAATTCTCCGGTATCCACCATGTTTTTCAATATGGCATCAGGTACCCGCTCACTTATAAAAGCCTCAAGCTTTTC
>NZ_WUDQ01000620.1:0-2068 GCF_009827695.1 Paenibacillus sp. OT2-17
GCCTACCAACTATTTGGATGTAGAGCATATTGAATGGCTTACGCGCT
This sequence comes from Paenibacillus sp. OT2-17, assembly GCF_009827695.1. NCBI lineage: Bacteria > Bacillati > Bacillota > Bacilli > Caryophanales > Paenibacillaceae > Paenibacillus > Paenibacillus sp. OT2-17. The sequence goes on from NZ_WUDQ01000620.1 coordinate 48, forward strand.
ATTTGAAGGATTATCCCTATGCTTTTATTCTTATTTCACATGATACTGAGTTTATGAACCAGGTCGTTAATGTTATTTACCATCTTGAATTTGCCAAGATGACCCGTTATTCAGCTAACTATGAAAAGTTTCTTGAAATGGCGGATCTGAACAAAGCTCAGCATATTGATGCTTATGAGAAGCAACAGGACTTTATTAAGAAACAGGAAGATTTTATTCAGCGTAATAAAGCGCGTGCCTCTACATCAGGCCGAGCAAAGAGCCGTGAAAAGCAACTTGATCGGATCGAACGTATAGATAAGCCTGAAGAAGCTGCGAAGCCAACCTTTCAATTCAAAGAAGCACGTGCAAGCGGAAAGACGGTATTTGAGGGTATTGATTTTGAGATTGGTTATACACATGCCCTTTTGCCTAAGATGTCCATGACGATTGAACGTGGCGAAAAAATTGCAATTGTCGGCTACAACGGTGTCGGTAAATCGACATTACTCAAAACCATATTGGGAAAAATTCCGCCAATCAGTGGAAAAACCTATCAAGGTGATTTTTTGCAGCCCGCTTATTTTGAGCAGGAAGTAAAGGCAGAGAAAATTACACCGATTGACGATGTGTGGAATGAATTTCCGCATTTGAACCAGCATGAAGTACGAGCGCATTTGGCGCGTTGCGGTTTAAAGAATGAGCATATCACGCGTCCGCTATCTGCGCTCAGTGGTGGAGAACAGGCTAAAGTCCGTCTTTGCAAACTGTTAATGCGTGAAAGCAACTGGGTACTGTTCGATGAGCCTACCAACCACTTGGATGTTAAAGCTAAGGATGAGCTGAAACGTGCCTTGAAGGAATACAAAGGGACCGTATTGCTTGTATCTCACGAACCGGACTTTTACGAGGATTGGGTAACCAAAACGTGGAATGTGGAAGAGTGGTCAAGTAAAGTTAACTAACATCAACTAAATCCAATTCTGCATATTTCACACGAAGTGGGGTTTGCAGAATTAGGAAAATATGCTAAGCTATCTTTAGCTTATACAATAAAATAGTCACACTAGGGGAGCCGCCCATGCGGCTGAGACGGAATAAATGGATTTCGGACCCTTTGCACCTGATCTGGGTTATGCCAGCGTAGGGAAGTGAGCGCCGTACAAACAAGGCAACACCATCTTATTTTTGTTTGTGCGTGGGACGATACACGTATACGGATATCATTGTCCGTTCGATTATTGGACGTTCGTTAAACCACTTCCTTGGGGAAGTGGTTTTTTTGCGTTTCGTTCACTTTAAGTTGTTCGAGCTTCCGTAGACGATTCACATACAATCCTCTTTCATTACTGCTGGTAGACGTGACTGGCTAAGCTTAGATCTTTTAGTCCAATGTGAGGTGAAGACAAAATCGAATTACACGCAATTTCGATGGAAAAGGGCACTTTTGCACAAGCAGCCCAAGTGGCTGCTGTGATTTGTCCGTATGTTCATTATGTACACGCACGTTTAAAACAGAATGGTGCCTCTGCATTGCTATCTTTGACTCGCAGCATGGTGGAGCAGGGAGTTCCTTTGCAACAAATTGTAGTAAATGATCGTGTGGATGTAGCTTTACTTACTTTGGTTGGAGCCGTCCAGCTACCAGCTAATGGATTACCTGTAGCGGATGTGAAAAGCCTACTTCCAAAGGGTACACGCTGTGGAGTATCTGTGCATTCCTTGAAGGAGGCGCAGACTGCCGAGCGGGTAGGAGCGGACTATGTACTTTATGGTCACATATATGAGACCCATTGTAAGCCCGGTATTGTACCACGGGGTTTAGCTCAGCTTGAACATATTTGCAGGCTGTCGAACATTCCGGTGATCGCGCTGGGCGGCATACAACCGCACCATATCCCGGAGCTTTATAGGGCCGGAGCAAGCGGAATTGCGGTGATGTCTGGTATATGGGAGGCTGAGTCGCCCGTTGCAGCTGCGCTGGAATATCGGCGAATGGCAGATCTTGTAGTTCACGACCTGTAGCGAGAAAACGAGAGTAG
>NZ_WUDQ01000621.1:0-2065 GCF_009827695.1 Paenibacillus sp. OT2-17
GTTTTACTACCACCTTGACCTGTGAAGCAAATATGTCGCTCGGTTATTTAATTTTCTCCATGCTCACGTTAGCTTATCGTATATGGCGCGTTCCGGGTGGACCGGAGGCGTGGAAACGGGTTTTTTCCAAAAAAACTGAGGATCCTCAAGCTACCAGTGAAAGTTAAACAGTGGAGTGAGGTGAGACTCAATCCTTTCTGAACTATCGAATGACATACATATTTCCTTGAACCCCTGCGCACAATAGCGAAAGAAAAGGCAGTCTACGCTTGAGATAAGCAGAGGAGGAATAAATCATGTCAGATCACCCGATTCAAGGGCTCATGCAAACCGCAATGGAAAACATCAAAGCCATGGTAGATGTGAATACGATTGTAGGAGACGCAGTGGAAACACCCGATGGTTCCGTTATTTTGCCAATCAGTAAGGTAGGATTTGGTTTCGCTGCCGGAGGAAGTGATTTTAACGTAGACGAAGAGGCACTTCATACTTCCTCGGCGTCGGGTAATCATAGCGGGAAGGAAGGGCATCCTTTTGGAGGCGGTAGCGGTGGTGGTGTATCTATTCATCCCATTGCTTTTTTGGTTGTTGGCAAACAGGGGGCACAAATCGTTCCATTGGACAATCAAACGCATCTGATTGAGAAGCTCATTGACTCCACACCATACCTGATTGATAAGGTTCAGTCTATCTTCCAGAACGCAGGCGGCAACTTGCAGACTCCACCCCCACAGGTACCTGTAGATGTTGCTACGGATCACAGTAATTCTGGCCCGGCTTACTTGTAAAAGTTATTGAAATTAAAAGCGTTCTCTCAGGAAGGTATCCCAAAGCCGAGTATAGGCTAAGGAATACCTTCTTTTCTGCTTGTACTTGGCCCTATCCCCGAATATACTGCCTTCCCCCAATGACAGCATGTATATGGTGACAGTATTCCTGTTGATACAAAGTATGCAGCGAGATTTCATTTTTTCGATTTCCTTCGGCAGCAAACTGGGATAGGTAGATGAAGTCCGGATAGATCACTTCATCCGTCAAATAAGCAGATACCGTGGCTTCCGGTCGACGATGTTGATTCAGGGAATCGATAATACCCTTCGCCGGCAAGATGCCAATCCCATGTCCATAAAACAAGTCTTCCTTCAGCTTAACGACATTTTCTCCTTTCCATTCCAATGTTTCAGACGACACATCCGGATTGTTGAAATACAGAATATCGCCGGGAGCCGCTTTATGACTTCCTTGCTGCTGTATGAGTCTGAGGTCGCTGTCATAGTGCCAGTCATACAACAGCATATCTGCAAAAATCCGATTAAACTCACTTTCCAAAATGGAATCCAGCACTCCTTTGTACAGCACAATAACCATAGCTGTTGCACATTCAAAAGCGTATTGATGTCCGTTTAAAAAGATATCTCTGATCCCCTGTGCCGGTGTGACACCTGCTTTGATCTGAAAGCCACCTTTTTCCGTTAAATCCCAAAATTGCTGGTTGCAACGTGCGGTAGAAAATGTGGCAAAGGATACACCACTACGGTGTAATGCTTCTGCGGACTCTACAATCCGTGATCTTAAAATCATTTCAAACTGTAGTCGCTGCATGTTATAACCCCTCGATCCATATTTAACGTTTAGTAACTAATATATATGTATTCAGGGAGGGATGTTGCTTAGTTTGTGTAGAAAGAAAGCGAAAAAGGAGCAGCTAATGGCTGTCCTGTAAAGGAATTTTCTGTTATAAAGGTGGACATACTTTGAACAGCTTGGACATAGAATGGTACAAGACTTGCTCAAAACCGGAGGAATCCAAATGTTTAAAAAAAAGCAACACATCCACGCGGATCACAGCCATTTCTTGAATAAGGCACGCGCATTTGTTTTGCCGCTGGTACTTCTGCTTATTTTGTCATTGCCGCTTACGTTGCTAAGTCCGCAGCCCGTTCGGGGAGCGATAAAAACAGAAGCAGCGCCGCCCGCATTAGGAACCCATGCACAGGCTGCTTCTTTAATTGATGTCACATCAGGAAGAATCATTTATTCTACCGAGGGTGACCGGGAGCTACGT
>NZ_WUDQ01000622.1:0-2062 GCF_009827695.1 Paenibacillus sp. OT2-17
CGACACAAATGGCACCACCCACTAAAAAAGCCCATAGAAATATCATACTGTTCCTCCCGCTTCAAAAGCTACAGCATGGGCAACACAAGGAATGCTTTCACCCTGCTGTGTAGTCAAAGGAGATAATAACGCTCCGGTCGCCACGACCAGTACCTTTTGCAGCTCTCCTTTTTCAATCCTCTTCAACAAATGCCCGTAGGTTACAACAGCCGAGCAGCCACAACCACTGCCTCCTGCAATGACTTTCTTTTGCTTATTGATGTCGTAAATCAGCAAACCGCAATCATTAAATTCCGTCTGATTCATATCGAACCCATCTTTTTTGAGCAGCTCCTTGGCAATCGGTAGCCCCACTGAGGCTAAATCGCCCGTTACAATGAGATCATAGTAACCAGGGTCACGGCCAGTATCTCGAAAATGAGACAACAGCGTATCCGCAGCCGCGGGAGCCATGGCTCCACCCATATTAAAAGGGTCTTTAATGCCCATATCCATTACACGTCCAATGGTAGCACAATCTACCACCGTCCCTGACTTGGCATGTCCTACAATTGCGGCGCCGGAACCGGTAACAGTATACTGAGCCGTAGGAGGCTTCTGTGATCCGTATTCATTAGGATAGCGGAATTGTTTTTCTACAGTACAGTTATGGCTGGTCGTACCCGCCATCACGTAGTCACCGGCCTCTGAGTCCACAATAAGTGCGGCTAAGGCTAAGCTTTCCATTGATGTTGAGCAGGCTCCAAAAACACCCAAATAGGGAATAGCCAGCTTGCTAGCCGAAAAGGAGCTACTGATAATCTGATTCATCAGATCACCACTAATAAAAAACTGCACTTCTTCTTTGTTCAAATTGGCATTAATTAGCGCCAGCTCTGTAGAATGCTCAATCAATCTACGTTCCGCTTTTTCCCACGTTTTCTCGTTGATTTCTATATTGTCATAAATATAATCAAAATCTGTGGACAACGGCCCTTCTCCTTCATCCGGGCCCACAACAGTGGCACTTCCAATAATGCGCGGTCTCGATTCAAACTTCCAGGTTTGCCCGCCCTGTCTTCTCATAAGTGATTGCCTCCTACACCAAGGATGGCATATATAACGCCTACGATAAATGCAGCCACCACCCCGAATACGATAACTGAGCCTGCCAGCTTGAACATATTCGCGCCCACTCCGAGCACCAGTCCCTCAGAACGATATTCCAATGCAGCCGAACACATGGAGTTAGCAAAGCCTGTAATGGGCACAGCGGTTCCTGCTCCTGCCCATTGAGCAACCTTATCGTAAACCCCGATACAGGTTAATATGACCGCCAACAAGATCATCATCGATGAGGTCGGCGGGGCGGCCTCCTTGGCTGATATGTGCATTCCTGCCATAAAAGCCTCTTGAATCGCCTGTCCAATCACACATATCCCGCCTCCAACCAGAAAAGCGCGCACACAATTGGCAAATACTTTTCTCGAGGGTTCATGCTTTTGTGAAATATTCTGATAGTCCTTCTCATTTATGGACAGCGGCGACGTATTGGTACGAAAACCGCGCTGCCCGGATTTAGCTGGCATCATTCACCACCCCTTATCTGTAAGTTTTCGCGCTTGGCGGTTCGAATTGCTTGGGTCTTTTTCATTATGAGCTTTTTGGAGAAATGTTATGTCAGGAAAATGATATTGTGGACATTCGATACAAATCCATTCATACTGAATACATGACGACCACTGGTTAATTAATAAGGAGTGAGGTATACATCATGGAATCAAAAACATTGGAATTGTTTAAAACCTTAACGGAGTTTCCTTCCATTCCTGGACATGAGCGTGAGTTGCGGGCATGGGTTAAGGAACGAATATCCGGTTATACCGATGAAATCGTGCAAGATCGATTGGGCAGTCTTTTTGGGGTGCTACGCGGTCAAGAGAGTGGACCACGTGTAATGGTGGCAGGCCATCTGGATGAAGTCGGTTTTATCGTGAATGGTATTACGGAAACTGGAATGATTCGTTTTCAGCCGGTTGGAGGCTGGTGGAGCCAAGCCATTATGTCACAACGTCTTCAAGTA
>NZ_WUDQ01000623.1:0-2062 GCF_009827695.1 Paenibacillus sp. OT2-17
CCTTCAATGGGAATGTATCCGCCACAAGCAATACAATCAGTTCCAAATTTAAAATAACCAATACGGGAACCTCATCAATTTCCCTAGCAGACGTGACATTGCGTTATTATTACACCATTAACGGGGAGAAAGCACAAAATTTCTTCACGGATTGGTCGAGCGTCGGTACAGGGAATGTGATTGCTAGCTTCAAAACATTATCCAATGCGAAGCCAGGGGCAGATTCTTATGCAGAAATCGGGTTTAAATCGGCTGCGGGTTCTTTAGAACCCGGTCAAAGTGTGGAGTTGCAAACCCGGATATCCAAAGAGGACTGGAGCAGTTACACACAAACCGATGATTATTCATTTAATCCCACAGCAAACAGTTTACAAGATTCTGCTAAAATAACCGCTTACCTATCTGGAAGCAAGCAATGGGGAATTGAGCCCTAAACCTTAATAAGGATAATCCTAAGTCAGCCACTCTAATGAGTGAGCTGGCTTTATTTTTGACGACCTGTTGTCCCGCATTCTTTTTTTGGGGAAAAAGCAACGACAAGTTGAAAACAGCAACTAATAGAGATTCAAATTAAATTGTATGATTATTTCACTATATGAAAAATTCATAATAGAAAAAAACTCTTTCTCGCATACGATCTCCACAAAACAAACACACCACTTTAAGTAGAAAAAAGAAACACTAACACGAACTCATGTTCCCTTCATCTTGAAAAAGAAACGCTCTGTCCTTAGACAAAAAGCGTCTCTAATCCATTTTTTATATTTATCATACACCTCAAACAAGATGCCGGGATACTGAAATTAACAGTGTCATCGTAATGACATTCACAATCGTAGAAAGTAATACTGTTTGTGCGGCAAAATCGGGTTCATTTTTATATTCTTCCGCCAAAATACTTGTATTAACGCCGGTAGGCATACCCGATGCAATGAGCAAGGCTTGAGCCGGAATCCCCTTAAGACCCAGCAGCAAGACGAGCATAAAACCGACCATTGGACCAGCAATCAGGCGTAGTACCATACTGATGTACACGGCTGTCCGGCGCAAACGAAAGGGATATTGCACAATTTGTGCCCCCAAAGTAAGCAGAGCCACGGCAACCATCGACTGACTAATATAATTCAAAGGTTCAGCCAGTAAATTAGGCAATGGACTATGCAGCAGATTTAGGAGCAAACCTAGCGCAAGCGCATAGGGAACAGGCATTTTAAAAAAATTAATTAATATTTTCCGAGTATTGGCCTTGCCGTTTTGCACAACAAAAGTGCCGTATGTAAATGTGACAAAGCTTTGAAAGGTCATAATCAGAGCTTGAACGGAAATGGCCAACGGGTCACCTTTGAACACCAACTGATTGATTGGCAGACCATAATTCCCTGAATTATCTAGCATTACACTATTTGTAAAAGCTCCACGCATTCCGGGGCTGTATTTCAGAGATCTGGCGACGGTAGTGCTGATTACGTACAGAATAGCTATGTACAAGGCATAAAAAAGTGAAACCTCACCCATGAGCATTAAAGAAATTTCCGAGTTATAAAGACCTGTAAACACAACTGCGGGGGTGATATAGTAAAAATTGATTTTAGCTAAGGTATACAAATCCAGTCGAAAATAATATTGCATGATACAACCAAAACCGATAAGTACAAAAATAGGTAAAACAACGTCCAAAAGAATGGTGCCGAACATGTCTGTTTCATCTTCTTTCTATTATGCGAATGTAATGGCTGATTCTTAAAAATGCATGTGTAATTCTCATTATACTGTGTAAATAGGTTAGGCGTATAATAAAATTTTATAGTGATTTTGACAATATGGACTGCAGCTATAGTAGTGTCTCACACATTAGATAAGAAAAGATAAAAAATCAGCTTAGAGAAGCCGTTAATACATCTAGGGACATTTGAGCCCGGTCTTTACTATAAGGAGGAGCTCGCCTTCGTCCGTTCCCCGATTCCAAGCTGCGTATCCAGCTTCTGTAGGCCGGAAAACCATGCGCAGCGCGTCATGATGGATCGCAATTTGGTCCATTGTCAACCGGAGTGCAGCCTCATCA
>NZ_WUDQ01000624.1:0-2057 GCF_009827695.1 Paenibacillus sp. OT2-17
TCGAGAATTGGTAATTTGTTAGAGAAGAAGATCATTGTTGTTTATCTTGGAGGTTTTCCAGGACCGGATAAACGATTTTTTCTTCGGCAAATCCAAGATAAATTTGATAAAAATGGTCTTCAGATTGAAGTTCAGTTTTGGGGCGACATCGATTGGGGAGGGTTCCAAATATTCCGGCATTTGCAAAAATCAGTGTTTCCACAACTACGACCCTATCGTATGGATAAGACTACTTTCCATCAGCATTTGGATTGGGCAGAAACCTTCACTGCAGATTATCAAGTCAAATTGGAGCAGCTACTGGAAAACACGGATAATTCCTAGTTTCACGGATTAATTCGAGAGATGTTGTGTACGGGCAAGCGTTTAGAGCAAGAAGCTATACTATTATAAACTGTATTTCAGCCACTGGTTGTTGCCGAATTCTATAAGATTCGTGGTAATACTTTGTATTGACAGTGTATTTCACAATAGCCGCGACTTTTGCGGCTTTTTTCATTTATTGTTATTAGTTGTTTTCTTGGACTGGGACAAAAATCAAAATTGAGCCTTCTATTTTTACCATAAAAATGCAAGTAAATCCGTAACTGGCCGATCAAGGAAACAAGGTTGTTACCAGGTTGGTGTAGAGCAAGGTAACGTCTGGGTATCTTGGCGGCTTATTTATATGGGGGATGAAGAGCCAGTTGCAGACTACATTCTCAGTTCCCGGCTACAGCAAGCGATCAAATCGTCCCGGAAATGCGGGTCGCCGAAACAGACCACATCATTACTAAAAAGCAATGGGGAGCTTTTTACGGAACGGAGCTCGACCTGCAGTTGCGTCGCCGGGGAATCTACACCATCGTCTTATGCGGCATCGCTACCGGGCTTGGCGTGGATACGACCGCGCGGGAAGCGTTTATGAATGGGTATCAGCTGATTTTGGCGATCGATGCCATGACCGGGTTTTCTCAAGCCGAGCACGATCACGTGAAAAATTTTATTTTTCCACGCATCGGGCGTGTTCGGACAACACAGGAAATCATTTCTGCCTTTGCTGAAGTTTGAACCCAAAGGAGATGTGCCCTTGGATTTATCAGGTTCCAGGGGTCGTTTTTTTATTTCAGGAGGTTGGTCTCTATGACCCAAAAGAGAAGTCCCAAGTCCGATAGGATGTACCCCTGGTATGTCTTATCTGTAACCAGTCTCGGAGCGTTCCTGGTTCTGGTCAATATCGGAACGCTTAATGTCGCATTGCCGGAATTAAGCCAGCAATTTCATGCGAATGCGGCAGCTTCCAGCTGGATTTTACTTTCCTATATGCTGGTAAACACTATCCTGATTTTAATCTTCGGACAAATTTCGGATATTTTCGGAAGAAGCCGAATGTATTTAATAGGAATGGCCATCTTTACCGTATCCAGTTTACTACTCGGTTATGCTTTTAATGTAGAGGTACTAATCCTTCTTCGGATCGTACAGGCTGCCGGAGGAGCGCTCGTAGTGACGAACACAACACCGCTGATTACCGATGCGTTTCCCCAATCGCAGCTGGGCACCGGTCTCGGTCTGAATTTATTGTCCGCTTCCGTCGCGCAGGTGCTTGGCCCGGTCGTCGGCGGCGTGGTCACGACCGCCTGAGGCTGGAGGTGGGTGTTCTGGTCTAATGTTCCCTTCGGGATCATTGCTCTCATCTGGGGGCTCTGGATTCTAAGGGTGAAGCCCCTAGCGCAGCTCCATAAAAAAGTGGACGGATATGGAGGCATCATGATCTTTGTCGCTTTAGCGGGTCTAATCATTGCTTTATCCAAGGGGGGAGAACTGGGCTGGGGAGACAAGCAGGTGATCGGAGGTTTTGCGATATTCGCCATATTTACTACTATATTTTTATGGCATGAGCATCGTTCAGCATCACCTCTACTAGATTTAAGCCTTTTTGAAAGCTGGACGTTCAGTATGGGGAACATCGCTACATTCTTTAATTCTTTTGCCCGTACGGCGGTTGCTCTGCTCTTCGCTCTCTATTACCAATTTGCCTTCCACCAAAACGCGCTTAATGCCGGTCTAAGGATCCT
>NZ_WUDQ01000625.1:0-2056 GCF_009827695.1 Paenibacillus sp. OT2-17
CGACCGCTTATACGATTGAAGATGTGGAGTCCCTGAACGTACTGCTGGAAAAAGGGGAGCATACGGTATCCATCGGAACGCCGATAGCCAACCAGTCGGTGTACATCCTGAACAGCCAGCAACAGCTGGTACCGATCGGTATCGCAGGTGAGCTTTATATCGGGGGTGCAGGTGTGGGACGAGGATACCTGAACCTGTCGGAGCTTACGGCAGAGAAGTTCGTCCTGAATCCGTTCGCTGATGCGGCAGCAGCCGATCAAGCGGACAGCACTCACGCAAACCGGATGTACCGGACGGGCGACCTGGCACGGTGGTTGCCAGACGGCAGTATTGAGTATTTGGGCCGGATCGACCATCAGGTGAAAATCCGGGGCTACCGGATCGAGCTGGGCGAGGTGGAAGCGCAGCTGCTGACCGTCGACGGCATTCAGAAAGCCGTGGTCACAGCATGGGACAACGAAGACGGACACAAGGACCTGTGTGCCTATATCATAGCTTCAGAGTCCCTGAGTTTGCCGGAGCTGCGCAATGCGCTGCAGCCGAAGCTGCCGGATTACATGATCCCGACGTATGTGGTACAACTGGATCGTTTCCCGCTGACACCGAACGGGAAAATCGACCGCAAGGCGTTGCCGGCACCGGAAGCACGCCTCGAAGGAGGCCTGGAGTACGTTGCACCGCGGACACCGCTGGAAACCAAGCTAGCCCAAATCTGGCAGGATGTCTTGAAGCTGTCCAGCGTAGGAGTCACCGACTCATTCTTTGACGTGGGTGGACACTCCCTGCGGGCAACAACGCTGGTGGCCAAAATCCATCAGGAACTGGACAGTCGGATTACACTGCGTGAGGTGTTCCAACACTTCACGATTGAGCAGCAAGCCCAGCTCATCGCAACGCACGGTACAGACACCTATACGGTGATCCCTGCGGCGGCGCAACAGGCGTACTACCCGGTTTCCTCGGCTCAAAAAAGACTGTACATTTTGAGCCATCTGGAAGGTGGGGATCTCAGCTACAATATGCCGGGTGTATTAACTGTGGAGGGGCCACTTCAGGCCGATCGGCTGGAGGATGCGTTCCGTCAGTTAATAGCCCGCCATGAAACGCTGCGGACTTCCTTTGAAATGGTGGAAGGCGAGGTCGTTCAGCGGGTTTACGATCAAGTGGAGTTTGCAGTAGAACACCTGCAGGCCAGGGAGTCCGAAGCCGAAGCCTATATCGAGTCCTTTGTACGCAGCTTTGATCTTCGCCAGGCACCACTGCTGCGTGTCCGTCTCATTCAAACTGGACCAGAGCGCCACCTCCTGATGTACGACATGCACCATATTATTTCAGACGGTGTATCGTCTAACAATATCGTGCAGGAGCTGGTACAACTGTACGAAGGGCAGGAATTGGAGCCGCTGCAAATTCAATACAAGGACTATGCCGTATGGCAGCAGCAGGAGACGCAGCGTGAGTCATACCAACGCCGGGAACACTTCTGGCTGGAGCATTTAGCCGGAGAATTGCCGATACTGGATTTGCCAATTGCTTATCCTAGACCTGCTGTTCGCAGCTTCGAGGGTGCGATGTATGAATTTACAGTGGACGCGAATGTATCTGAGCAACTGCGCCGAATTGCGGCACAGACCGGAAGTACGATGTACATGGTGCTATTGAGTGCCTACACCGTTCTGCTGTCCAAATACAGCGGTCAGGACGATTTGATCATCGGTACGCCAGTAGCAGGACGCTTGTTACCTGAACTGGAGCCGCTGATCGGAATGTTCGTCAACACGCTAGCCATCCGGCATCAGCCGAGGGGCAACCAAACGTTCCACAGCTACTTGCTGGAAGCCAGAGATCGTACGTTGCAAGCCTTCGAGCATCAGGATTATCCACTGGAAGAGTTGGTGGAAAAGCTGGATATAGCACGGGATGCAAGCCGTAACCCGTTATTCGACACTATGTTTGTACTGCAAAATACGGAGTCACAGGAAGCGAAGCTTGAGACGCTGTCCTTCAGCCCGTATGTTCAGGAGCATCGTATCTCCAAATTCGATTTGACTTTGTC
>NZ_WUDQ01000626.1:0-2048 GCF_009827695.1 Paenibacillus sp. OT2-17
ACTCACTTGTGTTTTAAAGACCAATTTCGAAGGATCTTGAGGTGAATAAATGACCTCTATAATACTTCCCTGCTGCAGCTTGGATAGTTGGGAAGAAAAAACAACCTTTTGCGTGGTTACATTAAATGTATCGCCGTTGTTTTTCGTAACACTCAGCGTAAATTGAAGCTTAATTTTATTAGATCCTGCTTCCCCCATGGGTGTAACATCCAGCACCTTCGCATATGCCTGCTTACCGGTTTTGGCAATTTCCATCAGCTCAGGCGATACGCCCTGCTTGGCCATTTGCTCATTCATTAACGCTTGCAAATCCGTCTGCGACACCTGCCCTTTCAGGTCAAGTCCTACTTTCAGTTTATCTTTCTCCGATACGACCAACGGAATGATCGAGCCTGGCTGAAATTGAGCCATGGAAGTCAAAGGAATAATCGTCGTCAAAGCAGTACCAAACACCATAAGTACCCCGATCATACTCAAAAATCCTTTCATCCTCCAAAACCCCTTTTTCAATCATCTGTTCAAATTATATGTCAGCAAGAAAGGTGAAACGACCTGCTCATTTACACTGTCACCAGACCCATATAAATCAGCTCCGATGGATTTACCGGATTGCTCCCCAGACCCACCGTATCTCCAGGTCGCGGATTTTGCAGCTTGGATACGAGCGTTTCCAACGTTTTTGGATATCGATTACCGTTTACTTCTGTCACATCTAGCATTAGCACCACAATCGGATCAAAATTCACGAGCTTCCCGGTATCTGTTACCGAAATAACAACCGCAGTCGCTGCCATCGCCAAACCACCGTTAGCCGCCGTTTGAGCTTGTCTTGCCGAGTTTAGGCTTTGGTTAATCTGTTCCCGATGCTCTTTGGGTACCAAACCTTTCATAAATAATCCTGACAGGCCTTTATTCATCAGTTGATCTGCTTGTTCTATCGCATCCTGCTGTTTTTTCTTTTTCCCGAATAAGTTCATCATGTGGTTGCACCTCGTATTTTGTATTGTCGTTCCCTATGAATTCAGTATAAAAGAGGGTATATGGCATCACAATACGTTTTGGCGCATACAAAAAAACCGAAAAAACAGGAGCTTTAACCTGTACTTTTCCGGTTTATTTTGAACTCTGGGACGGTTTACACAAAATTTTGCACACTTTGGAGTATTCTTTCGCACGATCATCCGATAGTTTTGTGAAAAACGAGTGAATTCAGGCTATTTTTTACGCAAAAGATAGACCAATTTGCGATAATACGCCGATGATTCTTTATAACGACGACTGTCCTCGGACACAACTGCCAGCGTTTCATATAACTGTTCAAGCCGCGCTGGATGCTGGAGAGCTTCAAAATAAGGCAAGCATTGCAAGGCATGCATCCAAAAGGCGTCCTGATTTCCCTGAGCAAGCGCAAGCTGGCTTTCATAAAAATCAAGCCCCATTTGCTGATCTGTTGTCAGATTTGTTTTACGCAGTTGATCCAAATGCTGTGAGAGAAGCCCCCAATTTTTTCGCGCAAACGCAATCTCACAGCGATAAATTAGCGTAACGGGCAGCATCATCTGCTGCATTTCCTCCCGCTCCCAGCTCACCAATCGATGTCAGCATAATAATCCGGTTGTTCAGAATGGTCGTGAGCATATCTGCCGCATTTTCCAAATAGACCAAATTGGCCTCAGCCATAGACAACGTTAGCAGTGCTTCCTGTACAGAACCCATGGCAAAACAATATCCGCTGTAAGCCACATACAGGCCCGTCAAACGGTGAAAAAGCCGATCATCATATACTCTGCGCATCGTCTGCTCGAATACCTGCTTCGCCTGATCAAATTGCTTAACTTGAATACAGGCCTCCATCATAATGTTTTGCGCATTCAGCCAGTTTTCCGTCCCCTCTTCCACTAGACGGCTTAGCTGCGTAACGTTATTCAGCACATCATAATAATGATTTTTCGAGCGAAAATACTGGATTTTATAAAATAAAATTGCTTTTTTTAGCGGTGCGGGCAGGTCCACCTCATCCGAACGACCAAACTTCTCCAAATAAAAAT
>NZ_WUDQ01000627.1:0-2044 GCF_009827695.1 Paenibacillus sp. OT2-17
CACTTGGCGCGGACTATCTGGCTTCGTTGCAAAAAGGCTATGATGAGCGCTGGATTGATGTATACGAAAATGAAAACAAACGCACTGGTGCATACAGTTGGGGAGCTTATGGTACCCACCCATATGTGCTGCTGAATCATAAAGACAACCTGAACAGCATGTTCACACTTGCTCATGAAATGGGGCATGCGTTGCATTCGTACTATTCAGACAACGCATTGAAGTATAGAGATGCACAGTACACCATTTTCCTGGCTGAAGTGGCATCCACAACCAATGAAGCGTTGCTAATGGACTACTTGCTGAACAAATCAACCGATCCGAAAGAGAAAATGTACCTTCTCACCTACTATGCAGATCAATTCCGCACAACGGTATTCCGTCAAACCATGTTTGCGGAATTTGAGAAAATTGTACATGAACGCGCTGAACAGGGGGAATCCCTTACACCGCAGCTTTTATCGGAGATTTACTATGATCTGAATGTGAAATATCACGGGCCTGGCATGAAGGTAGACAAAGACATTGAAATGGAATGGGCACGGATCCCTCATTTTTATAACAGTTTTTATGTCTACAAATATGCTACTGGCTTCTCGGCAGCAACTAGTTTCTCGAAACAGATTCTGGAAGAAGGCCAACCAGCCGTTGACCGTTACTTGGGCTTCTTAAAGAGCGGTGGCAGTGATTATTCAATTAATATTTTGAAAAAAGCTGGCGTTGACATGTCCTCTCCGCAGCCGATCCGCGAAGCGATGAGCGTATTCGAAGAAGTCATTACAGAAATGGAAAAGCTAACTGAAGGAAAGTAAAACCGTGCGCCCTTAAAATCCAGCATTTAAATGATGCACGGATAAATCCCTTGTCCATGGCGGGCAAGGGATTTTATAATGTAACGGGAGGAGGTGGCATTTTGAAAACACAATGGTCTTTGATCGCAGCTCTTGTTATTGCTCTGTTAACAGCTGTATTTGCTGTTATTAATGTGAATTCGGTTCAAGTGAACCTTCTATTCAGTATGGTTAGCATTCCTTTGATTCTGCTTATTCTTGGTTGCACTCTTCTAGGTGGACTTATTGTCGGTTCTTTCGGTATTTTCCGCCAATATAGGCTTCAGAGAGAGATTAAACGTCTGACTACTCAGCTTCATACATTACAAGAAGAGCACACATCCACGGTGGAAGCAAACGCGGATGTGACCTATGACACGACTGGGTCTTCCAGCACAGGGTCTACTTTCGACCAAGAAATAGAGCAACCGTCCTCTAAACCTGATCGGTTGTCCAAATGAGGAGGAGCAACAAATGACGATTCAATTAAATGAAGATTATATGATGAACTTTTTAAATCAGCTACTGAACACGCCCAGTCCCAGTGGGTACACACACCATGTGATGGAGCTGATTCATAAGGAAGCTGAGAGCCTCGGGGTACCCATCGAATGGAATGCAAAAGGCGGTGCCATCTTGACTCTGGAAGGTCAGGAAACGGACCGTACGGTGGCGCTGAGCGCACATGTGGATACATTGGGCGCGATGGTACGTTCGATTACAGCACAAGGCACCCTACGTCTGACATCCGTCGGCGGTTTCATGATGAACAGCATTGAGAACGAATACTGCCTTATTCATACCCGAAGCGGACAAACGTATACGGGCACTATTCTGTCCAGCCATCCATCCGTGCACGTCTATGATGATGCACGAAGCTTTGAGCGCAAGGAGAGCCACATGGAGGTTCGGATTGACGAGCTTGTTGAGTCAAAAGAAGACGTTCTTCAGCTCGGTATTGCGGTGGGCGATTTTATTTCGTTCGATGCGCGTCCAGTCGTAACACCGAGTGGATTTATCAAGTCACGGCATCTGGATGATAAAGCTAGTGTAGCTGCACTGTTTGGTCTACTGGAATCTGCTGTACATGGAAACTGGAAGCCTCGACATACCGTTAAATTGCTCATTTCTAACTATGAGGAAGTGGGGCACGGAGCGGCTTACATACCTGAAGGAATCAGTGAGATGATAGATGTCGATATGTGCTGTATGGG
>NZ_WUDQ01000628.1:0-2038 GCF_009827695.1 Paenibacillus sp. OT2-17
TGACGTTGAAGAGTGACCCTAATTTCCAATTGTTGCAGGTCAATACCCTAGGATTGCCATATACACTGTTCATTAACCAAAAGAAGACACCGTGGAATGAATTAAAGGCGAGGCAGGCATTGCAATATGGTATTGATGTGGGGACGATCGTCAAAACGCTGTATCTAGGAACTTATGAACAGGCTTGGTCGCCACTCACTCCAGGTATTTTTGGATATGATAAATCACTGGAAAAAGGCTTGCAGCCTGATCTTAACAAGGCCAATCAGTTACTGGATGAGTTGGGGTGGGCTAAGGGAACGGATGGTTTTCGGGTGAAGGATGGACAACGTCTGACGCTGCATTATGTAGACGGCACACCGAACCGTGAAAAACGGAACGACATTGCAGCCATTATTCAGCAGCAGCTGAAGAAAATCGGTGTTGATGTGAAGATTGAAATTACCAAGGATATTGCAACAGTTGTATATACGAACGGAAACTATGATTTCTACGGAAATAGCCAGGTCAATGTGGACCCGAACGCTTTATATGCTTTTTACCACACAGCGGCACCAAATCAGCGGCCTACACTGCCTAACTTCTCCAATCCAGAGGTCGACAAGCTGTTGGAGCAGGGAGCTATTGAACAGGACGATGCCAAGCGGGAGGAGATTTATAAAAAGGTGCAACAGCTAATACGTGATCAGGCCGTCATCATTCCGATTTATGTTTTCCCTTATACGGTTGGAGCAGCCAAGTCAGTGCAGGGTCTCAAATTCGATGTAGTGGGTTATCCGCTCTTTAACGATGTGCGTATTCAAAAATAGTATTGCTAAATAATTTCTGGGGACCATCCAGTAAGGAAGGAGTGTGGGCTATGATCAGAGCTGTTGCAGAAAGACTGGTTACTTCTTTGTTGGTCATTCTGGGTTCCTGCATTTTAGTATTCAGCATTTTGTATCTGCTCCCGGGGGACCCGGTGGATTCGATTCTTGACCCTTCAACGGCCACGCCAGAGATGATCGCCAATTTGCGTCATAAGCTGGGAGTGGATCAGCCTTTTCATGTTCAGTTTTTGAACTATTTCGGAAATCTGCTACAAGGTGATTTTGGAAAATCACTGCTCAATGCTGATCCGGTGCTGCCTAAAATATGGGTCAATCTCCCGCCTACACTGGCGCTGACGCTTGCCGGTTCTGCTATTTCGGTCATTATTGGTGTCCTGCTTGGAGTGCTGTCGGCCATTCATCGGGATAAACCGATTGATATCATCGCACGAATCGTTGGATTGTTCGGCATTTCTATGCCCACATTCTGGTCAGGCATTCTGCTGTTGCTTATTTTCTCCATTCACTTGGGATGGCTGCCTGCTATGGGCTCGGACGGTTGGAAAACTCTTGTGCTTCCGTCTCTCACTTTGGGCATTGTCGGTGCAGGGTTCATTGTCAGAATGGTGCGTAACAGTATGCTGGAAGTCATTAATGAGCAGTTCATCGTAACGCTCCGTTCCAAGGGTTTGTCTGAGAAGGTTATTATGTATCGCCATGCGCTACGCAATGCGTTGATTCCAGCGATAACGATGATCGGGATGCTGATGGGAGAAATGCTGGCCGGAGCAGTTGTGAGTGAGACGGTATTTTCACGGCAAGGCATTGGGCGTTTAATTGCGGACGCAATTATGGCTAAAGACTTGCCAGTTGTGCAGGGAGTTGTATTGTTCTCTGCCATCATGTATGTGATCGTAAATCTGCTGGTGGATATATCGTATACGTTCATTGATCCAAGGGTTAGACGCTCGGCGTAAGCCGGAAGGATTCAGGGAGGAGGAAGTCGGTTGAGAGAAACAATGGCTGCCAAAACAATTTGGAAGGAAAGAAAGCTGCGGGTAGCTCGGCAAACTGGAAGGTGGCGGCTCGGTGGAGTGTCGGATGGGTTCGTATATGCGGCGGGACTGATTATTGTGTTCGTAATCGTCTGTGCGGCGTTTCCACAATGGATTGCTTCTTATGCACCCACAGAAATGTTAAGCGACCATATTTTACAAGGCCCAAGTGCT
>NZ_WUDQ01000629.1:0-2037 GCF_009827695.1 Paenibacillus sp. OT2-17
TGGCAAATGATCTGGGCAACTTGTTGAATCGTACCGTGGCGATGGTAGATAAATATTTTGATGGTAAGGTTCCAGCTTATGAAGCGAATGTAACAGCATTCGACGGAGCTTTGGAAGACATGGCAACATCGACTTATAGTAAAGTAGAAGAAGCTATGGAAAACATGGAGTTTTCCGTGGCATTAACGGCGATTAGCCAATTTATTAGCCGTAGCAACAAGTATATTGACGAGACGCAACCATGGAATTTGGCTAAGGATGAGGCAAAACGTCGCGAATTGTCATCTGTTATGTTGCATTTGGTAGAAAGCTTGCGCATCGCTTCCATCTTGCTCCAGCCATTCTTAACCCGTGCTCCTCATAAAATTTGGGAACAGCTCGGTATTAGCCAAGGTGAGTTGACTACATGGGATAGCGGCAAGCAATTTGGTCGTATTCCGGAAGGAACGCAGCTGGTCAAAGGTAATCCGATCTTCCCGCGTCTGGATTCAGAGCAAGAGGTTGCTTATATCGTGGAAGCGATGACTGGAGGTAAGAAGCCGGAGGAAGCTACGACACAAGCTCAACCGCAGAATGCATCTGAGACGAGTCAGGAAGCACCGGAGGCAAAGGAAGAGATTGGCATTGAGGATTTTGCCAAGGTGGAACTGCGCGTTGCTCAGGTCGTCGCCTGCGAGCCTGTGAAGAAGGCCGATAAACTATTGAAGCTCCAGCTTGACCTTGGTTATGAGCAGCGGCAAGTAGTATCAGGGATTGCGAAGTTTTATACACCTGAAGATATCATTGGGCGCAAGGTGATCTGTGTGACCAATCTGAAGCCAGTAAAACTTCGGGGAGAGCTGTCGCAAGGTATGATTTTGGCAGCATCACATGGAGATCAGCTTACGCTGGCCACCGTACCGGAAGGTATGCCGAATGGTGCGGTTGTAAAGTAGAACGCTATGTAAAAATAAAAGAGCGTAATGAGCGTATGTCCGGGAATTATTCTTCCTGGGCATGCGCTTTTTGGCTTGCATCATATTTTGCTCCCGCTATACGTATGTTTTAGTAGGCAGGGCTTGTTTGCTTGTGTTCACTTAAGACAGGTGGGAGGAAATGATGATGACAAATATCAACGCTGGATTGGCGATCATAGCCGGACTGGTTTCTTTTTTTTCACCGTGTTGTTTACCGCTGTATCCATCTTATTTATCGTATATGACAGGGATGTCTGCGCGTGAACTGGCTGAAGGACGGCACAAGGCTGAGGTTCGTTATCGTACGATGGGACATACGCTTGCTTTTGTATTGGGCTTTTCGGTCGTTTTCTATTCACTGGGTGCAAGTGTCGGGTTGCTTGGAGAATGGTTTGCCAATTATGGGGATACGCTAAGAGTGGTAGCGGGATCACTTATTTTACTAATGGGGCTGGTATCTCTTGGTGTGGTGCGTCCTTTGATTCTAATGAGGGAGCATAAGCTTCGCTGGACATGGAAGCCTGCCGGGTACGCCGGTTCCTTTGTAATCGGAATTGGATTTGCGGCAGGCTGGTCGCCCTGTATCGGTCCCATGCTAACAGCTATTATCGCTTTGGCGGCAGTAGAGCATCACATTTGGTTCAAACTGATTACAGGCTATGCGCTTGGCTTTGCGATTCCATTTTTTGTATTAGCTTTGCTGGTAGGCTCTGTACGACTATCCTCTCGCTATACCTCCATCCTCATCAAGACAGGTGGCATACTACTAGTTATTACGGGCATTTTACTGGTAACGGATCATATGACCGATGTAACGCTATTTTTACAACGGATTACCCCAGATTGGATGCTAGTTATGTGAAATATTCAATACGACTTAAAGGGAAATGTTCAAAAATGCGCTCTGTGATAAACTCTCGCAGTGCATTTTGCTGTTCATCGGGATAAACATATTTGTTTTGTCCCCAGCGGCCCCATTTTTTCTTGCGTTTCTCTATGTCCATCTCCAGCTTGGTTTTCGGATAACGTTTCTCGATGACAGCTTTGGATGTTTTGGTGAAGCGATGCTGAATTAATTCGA
>NZ_WUDQ01000062.1:0-16235 GCF_009827695.1 Paenibacillus sp. OT2-17
TGGTACTGTCGGTCACTGTCGCGATCTTCTTACCGTCACGATATACGTTAAAGTCCGCTCCTGTCAGCCCCGTTGAACCGTAACCGTTCACTTCTTGAGCCAATAACCGCCAGCTTAAAAATACCCCCTCCTGCGTTACCGCAGCTACCAGTCCGCGATCCAGCTTTTCCAGCTGAATGCTGCCGCTACGATTCTGTTCAACTGCGATTGCTGATTCCGCCTGCAGCGTCGGTTCGGACAAGTCTTCCGCAGCCACTCCTCCAGTCGTCCCCGTCATCGCCAGCATCGCTGCCAACGCGGCGGTCAAGCTTCCCTTTCGCCATGCGCCTTTCCCTTGAGCCATCCAGGTCGTCCTCCTCGAATGTATTGTGATGACAAGCAAATACCCGAAATGATTGCGCTTACATAAATTAAATTCCCTATTATTATAGTTTTGCCGTTCCCCCAAACGCGTTTAAATATCCGAGGATTTCTCTACACAAAACCGTGTTGTTTACTCATTCCAAATAAAACAGCCCTCACCAAGCCTGTTAACGGCATACTGAGGACTCAATATATATCTAATTTTCCTTTTATATTTTAGTGATACCCAATAATTTGAGCTACAACCACGAATACTGCACCCAGTACGAACCAGGCGGCCAGTAACGGCCAAAAGAAGCGAACCCATTTCTGATATGGAATACCCGACACCGCCAAACTCCCCATTAAGGCAGAGGAAGTAGGCAAAATCATATTCGAAAATCCATCTCCCAACTGGAATGCAAGGACTGTGGTCTGCCGTGTAATACCCAACAGATCGGACAGCGGCACCATAATGGGCATCGTCGTCGCTGCCATCCCCGAACCGGAGGTAATAAATACATTCATGACATTTTGGAACACATACATACCCAGCACTTGCACGGATTCCGGCAGATGTCCCACCATGATCGCAAGGCTGTTAACGATCGAATCAATCACATTGCCGTGATCCAGCACGACGACGATGGAACGTGCAAAACCAATGATCAGGGCACCATAGGTGATATCTTTGGCCCCTTTGGCAAACTCTGTCGCAATGCGACTTGGCCCGTAGCCTGCACAAAAGCCGGAAATGACTCCCATCGAAAGAAACAGGGCAGCCAGTTCCTCCATCCACCAATCTTTTTTGGACACTCCCCAGATTAACATCGCGAAGCTTACTATAACGGTCAAAATGATCAGGATATGCTTAAGCTGTATGGAAGGCAGATTGGATAGATCCACCGGCTTGTCTTCAGCGCTCTTTTCCAATTCGTAAACGAGGCTGCTTTCCGGGCTTTTCTTCACTTTACTGGCATAACGCATAATATATAAGCTCGTAATAACGATCAGGATGACCAACAGGATGGCACGAAGCCACAGCCCTGAAAAAATAGGAATTTGCGCAATCGCCTGTGCCAATCCAACATTAAACGGGTTCAGCAGCCCGGCGGTAAACCCGCAGGAGGCTCCCAGCGAAATCATGGCCGTACCCGTCAACGCATCAAATTTCAACGCCCGGGCGATGGCAATACCAATCGGCACGAATACCATCACCTCAGTGGACATTCCCATGGTAAAACCACCTACGGAAAACAAGGTGATAAACACGGGAATGACCCATAACCCCTTGTTGGAAAAAGACCTCGCAACTCTTCCGGTCACCGCCTCAATTGTGCCCGAGGAAGTAATAATCTGAAAGACACCGCCAATGATTAGAATGAAAAAGACAACATCAGCCGAATCGACTAGACCGGATACGATGGATTTTGGGATGTCCCACAGCGTAACCGGATTCGGATCGACATGAGCGTACGAACCGGGAACGAGCAGCGTTTTGCCGGTCGTTTCATTTTTAACCCGTTCAAACTCTCCAGCGGGAACGACATAAGTCAATATTCCAGCCACTAAGGTCAGAAAAATAAGAATGACAAAGGTGTGCGGCATTTTCAGCCATTTCTTCGGACCGCTCGGTACGGTCGTGTTGCTACTCATTCGGATGCTCCCCCGTTTCTCAACGCTTGCCATTGTTCAAATTCAGTCCGTACCTCTCTCAAAGCCACCGGATCGGTTACCAGATCATAAGCGGTCAGCGCCAGCGCTTTGGCGGCATAATTCATTTCAATCATGCCTTCCTCTGCTCCTGCAAGCCGGGCAAATTCCGGCGTGTGCGTGGACGCGTCACCCAATCGGATATAAGGATGAATCGCTGCAGTAATCTGGCTGACATTGCCGATATCCGACGAGCCGATCCCTCCCTGCGCAGGCGGCTCGTGAACCTCCAAACCCAGCTGCTCCAACTTGCTCTGGAACAAAGCCGCCAGCTTCTTGTTGGTATTGCGCTCCGCATAAATAAGCCCCTCGACAATATCCACCGTCGCGCCCATACCTTCTGCCGCCGCACGAACAGCACGATACACCTTGTCCCTCACCTCAGCCAGACCGACGACGGTTTGCGCCCGTAAAATAAACACAGCCTCGCACAGCTCCGGCACGACATTGGGAGCATCCCCGCCTTTGGTAATAATGCCGTGGATACGTACGTCGCTGGTAACGAACTGGCGAACGGAATTAATCGCCACAAAGGCATTGATCATAGCATCTAGCGCGCTAATGCCTTTCTCCGGGGAGGATGCAGCATGAGCCTGCTTGCCATGAAACGTGAACGTGGCGTCCACGCAGGCCAGTCCCCCGCGTAAAACCATCGTTTTATTCTGTGGATGCACCATCATCACGGCGTCCACGCCGTCGAACACACCATGCTCGCACATCATGATTTTGCCGCCGCCCTCCTCCTCGGCGGGTGTGCCCAATACCACAATACGTCCGGGTAGATCCGGTATCGCTTCTTTTAGGGCTATGGCTGCTCCGACCGATGCGGTACAGATCAGATTGTGACCGCAGGCATGTCCGATCACCGGAAGTGCGTCATACTCTGCCAGCAAAGCAATTGTCGGTCCGCCGGGCTTCCCTTCCCATTCGGCGCGGAAGGAGGTTTCCAGTCCTGCAATCCCCTTTTCCACAGCAAAACCAGCTTGCTCCAGTGTACTCGTGAGCCATCCCTGAGCCTGATATTCATGAAAGCTCAATTCAGGATGGGTATGTATTGTTCGGGCAAGCCCCCGCAACTCATGATCCTTTGCATCTACAGCCTTCAAAATCTCTTCATGGGATGGCGTTCTGCCATTATGTCCGTTCGTTGTTAAATCCATCAATGGAATACCGCCTTTCATTCGCAATAACGAATAATTATACAACCAATATTCAACATTGTATAAGCGAAGACCAGTGAAGTAAATTTAATATTTTTTGGCTTTATCCTTAAAATTATTTTATATATGACATGTTTGTCCTTGATATACGCTATTTTTCACCATTAATTACGTATATTCAATGTATTTACAGCCTCAAGACTGGAGCATCCATTCTACAAATCTTTCCACTGCCATAGGACGGCTGGATTTATTTTTATACAACATCCATGTTCTACGCAGGACAGGATCTCCATTTTTACGAATCAAATTAAATGCATACAGTTCATCCTTGGGAGAGATAAATATTTCGGGTACGATTGAATATCCCAGTCCGTGCCGAACCATTTCCTTGCAGGTTTCGTAGCTATCCACCTCCATAGAAACTCGTGGTGCACGGCCTATTCTCTCACTCCACCATGCCTGTACCGATTCGTTGAACGAGGAATACATATGACCGGAAAGTTGCGGCTTCCCCGGGTCCTTATAACGAATCATTGGAAGCTCCGGCAATTGCTCAAGCTCTACAGCTTCTTTGGAGATCACGCAGATATGCTCCTCATGAAGAAGATGCTTTCCCTCAGACCAAGGGTAATCATTGCGGATAACACCCAGATGAATTTCATCCCCGCGCAGCATCTCATAGATTTCCGCACTGAGTCCGCAGGTGACTGAAAATTGCACGTCAGGATAAATATCTTTAAAGCTTTTAAGAATCGGCGGTAGCCGATAATGTCCGTAATAGCTTGAAATCCCCAAGCGCAGCGTACCTTTTACTTCCCCTCTCAGGTGAATGACAGCTTCTTTTAATTCGGTCAGTTCCCTCAAATTCCGTTTGGCATACTCCACCAGTCGCTCCCCTTCCATGGTCAGCTTCGTTCCTCTGTTCCCGCGTACAATGAGAGGTACAGCGAACTCCTTTTCCAATTGGTTCAGACGGTAGGTCAAGGCAGGCTGTGTAATATATAGACGTTCGGCGGCACGTTTCATGCTCTGTTCTTCTGCAATGTAGCACAACATTAAACAATCCTTTTCATCCACCATGATCACTCCTTCAATTCAATCATTCCTTTGTTTAGCCGTTCCTTTGTTCTCCGTAAAAAAAGCCTAGATATATCGGTCTATTATAACGTATGAAAAACTTAGGCATAAAAAAACGGACAGTGGATTGTTCCATTGTCCGTTTTCGTATTTTTCGCGCTAACTATTGATAAGGATTCGTCTTGATTACTGCAAGCTAGTGAGGGACAAATGAACTGAAATCATCCCGACTGGACTGATCCGCATGATAAAATACTACATCCCCGTCCTGTAAATGAAAGATATGCCCGTACGGGTCTTTTATCTCTCGGCGGTAACCCTCCAGTTGCCACTGGTTCAATAGCGGACCATTTATATACTGTAAATGCGGATGCTCGGTGTCCCCCTGACGCAATGACTCCACATTAAAGTTGACAACGATAAAGCCCGTTTTCTTGAATATATCTGTATGCTCGTTTAGCTCCTGACGGCGACTGACCTCGCGCAAATCCGTGCCTTTGGTGACTGCGTATACATCAGCAGGCAGGCTATATTCACCATACCAGCGCTGAATCGACGCATTAGCGCGATCCACGTTGACCCCATCTGGCAGGTCTGTCTTCGGACCAATCAAGGTACGCACAGCCGCAGGCAGTACCAGCCAGTCGTAACGTCCAATCCAGGTCTTGCCGCGTGCAATACGGTGGGCATACAGGGAAACATAACGTTCCAGTGTCAACTGGCTTTGCTGTGCTTCACTCAGCTCATGCTTGTATTGGTAGGCTGACGTGTCCTGCATTTCCTCCATCGGCACATTGCGTAGCCGTTCATTCAAAATAACATATCGCTTTTCACGGTCCTCCGCCGATCCCAAACGGATAAATTTTCGACTGCCGGAATGTGTATACAGATCCACCTCTTCCCGCTGTCGCCCATCTTTGCTCACCCAATAGAACGATGGCGTGATGCGAATACCGTCCTTGGCGCTAAACATATTGCCTTTGGTTTTGAGGTCAAACTTGAAATGATAGCCTGTCTTGACCGCCACATTTGCATAGCCTTCATATGGGTGACTGCCGGGACGAACGGGCAAGGTGAACGGCTCCGGGTTCCCTCTAGGCAACCCGTCAATATTGCCAAGCCCCGTCCAATAGGACAGGCCACTATGCGTCGGGCTTCCTTTTCGCTGTCGAAATACCCGCTCCCAATGGTAATCGGCAATATCTGTGATATGAAAATCGTACATCCGTCCGATGACCTCAATATTCACCACATCATTGGCAACATGATGGGCGATATCCGTGTTGGCATGGCGTTGTTCGGTGAACCCGTCCGGTGCATTTTCGGCAATGGTACGGAACTCAACTGTATAGTTGCCTTCATCCACCCATACGGGCAAATAAAAGTCTGTGTCGAGCTGCTGCACCGGAATGTCGATCCAGGTACCCCGCGGATAAAATTGTGTCTTCCCTTTGTCGTAGACATCGAACGGAAATCGCACCTGCTTGGTTCGTACATATTTGGCATACTCCCGATCACCATAGCCAGGAATATTTAAATGTGGGCCTGCTGTCGAGATCGTCACCCGGAAAGGGCGCTCCAAAATAAGCGCGGATCGTCCTTTCGTAGGTTGGGTTTTCTGGTTATGAGCAGCATCGTCCGACACTTTAGACAGATTCACTACGGGAGTGTGAACAGTCACCGTATTAATTCCCTGTATCGGAAACGTTTTATCCGCACCTCCATTGATATTTCCTTTGAGAATAGCGTAAGTGATGTCACCGCTGCTGGGCGTATTGGACTTATTTATCTTATACTTATCAATCACATGATCCGGACTGTACAGCACATCCGGCCCAATCGCTCCGGAAGAGGGTATAACGCCTGGCCTAGGGCCATTCACCTTAACGCGCTCCGGATTCATAATGATCTTGTTTTCAAAGGTTAGAGTGTCGTTTTCCACTTCGATTTCCTTAACAGCCCCCTCTGCCTTGGATTTCAGTGCGCTACGGTCATCAGGTACACTCGGCTTGCTGCTGCCACCGTTTTTGCTACGGCTACCGCCATCCACTGTCCCGGGTGCAGGGGGCGGATAAAAATTGCCCTGAGTCGCTGCAATATAGGAAGGGGGTGTATAGGATTGCGGACGCAAAGTGATTGTTTCATTAGGTAACGCATAATTTCGGAGCGTAGCCTCCTTAATGCCGTACACCTCCAAATTATCTATCGTCCAATATGAGTATGGACGGACGATTTGGTAAGTATAGGTTCGCTTCACGGTCTCACTCCGCCGAGATTTTTTCTTAGGCCGCCAGGTCAATCGATATTCCCGGTTTACGTTCACTGTATATGTACACTGGCCTGTCATGTTCACAAACTTATGTTGAAAAAGGTATCTCTTCGCTTGCACATGACCGTATAGGCTTTCAGATGTAGGAATACCTTTGGATACGTCAAATCGTTCCCGACCACGCTGGTCCGCTTTGATAACGGCAGATACTGTCGGGTCCAGTTCGGCAGTTTCCAAGCGCAGACCTGGAACGGGGCGGGAGCAGACAACACCTTTTGTTGGCTGTTCATTATCTTGGCAATCTGAGGGTGCTCCCTCTTGACTTTCTCCAGGCTTAGGACAGCCCTGAGCTTCTTTGTAATACAAATAAGCGGTAAACTGCTCAAAAGAACCGTCATAGGTAAATCCGGGTACAATTCCCGGCAAAATATCTCCGCTTGGCGGTTTACTGGTCGTGCTTTTCTTATAACCCACATACTCATATTTCGGGTTGGTTGGCGGGGTGAAATCATACAGTTGATCAGCTTTTAATTCATCTTCTATCGGTGTAAATACGTTGTTAAGCGATTTACCATCAGTGGTAAAATGCTTGACGATTAGACTGCTCTCCAGTTCGATCTTGAACAGGATGGGCTGGTAGATACGCCAGGCTTCAACTTCTTTGGCACAGTTCGGGCAGCTCTCTTCTTTGATGTTTCGAGCCTGATCTACTGGATCAAGTTTCATGTTTACGGTGATTGGGATGATAGTAGTATCTGAACCAATTCCTTGTTTTTGGAAGGGACGGATATCTAAATCTTTTGTGCCCTTACTCATATGCCTCGCATATTCCTCATAATTGTCTGACCGTGATTTTATAAAATAATCACCATGATTCATATAATCGGCTATCGTATATAAGCGAGCCGTAACGTTCTTGATTTTACGGCCCGGAAACTGAAACTTGTAAGTGAAGGTTGCTTCACCCTGCATTCCTTTTCCAGGCTGCTTCTTTTGGGTTACCCATTCCCCCGCTGTGTTCTTCCACATGTCGAAATACATCATGCCGACAAAATAGCGATCATTTTTATCCGCATAATAAGACAAAGGTGTGATTTCCGTATCGGCTGCCGCCTTGTCAGTGGAGAAATAAAAAGGTGGGAGCTGCAACAATAGCAGTACCCCCACCAGCAATACGGCCAAAATGCGTTTGGTGTTGCTCATATGGTTAATTTCCTTTCCACGGATTAACCATCATCGGGATATAGTCCCTTGATGCGAGGTCAAAACCAATGTACTCAATATCTTGCAACTTAAAAGATTTATAGTTTTTAGTGCCTAAGTAAAGCTCATCAGCAGATGAATAGATCGGATAATAAACCATTTTCGTACCATCCCCGTTGTCTTGCGTCATTTGTTCTAGTGCAGGACGAAGACGTGCGTCTTTATTCCTTGTCAGGTAAAAAATCCCTCCTGCAGTAGAATTCGTTTTCACTCTCATCTGTAGGTAGGATACACCCTTAGAGGTTGTATAAGGCTCAATTGAATAAATATCACGCAGCATCTTAACAGGCAAATCATATTGTTTAAAAATTACCACTTTATTGTATGGCTGACCAATAACATTTTTTAAAAGCCCAGGTGTTGTACTAATCGTCTTCTTATACGGCTCGATACTCACCGCCTGATGCCCTGTATCCTCCAGCGCAGCAATTTCCTTCTTCCCAATCCAGACCCAGCGGCTGACCTTATCCCACTCCACCGTTTGCCCCAGGCCTTCACTTACCAACCGCAGCGGCACAAAAGTACGGTTTTGCTTCAAAATAATCTTCGTTTCATACGTTTTGGTCTGCCCATCCACGGTAGCGGTGTTTTGACCCACTGTCATGTTAACAGCATGTGCATCATTTTTAATCGACACAGCCAATTGACCGCCTGTTTTCTCCCAGCCTACCTTAGCCCCTAGCGCTTCGGATACAAAACGAATCGGAACCATCACATAATCGTTACTATCCTGAAAAGGTTTAGCATCTGGAAACTGTATTTTTTTTGCGTTTAACAAGACTTCAATCGGTTTGGTGCTGCTTGCTGCCTCCGTCGTTGGAATCGTACTTGTCGCCCCCCATAGCAACGTGACTGCGGTCAAACTCAACATCCATTTTTTCATACTCATCTCTCTATCCCCTTTGTCAGCTTAAACTTTAAACTATGTATATCATCTCTAATCTCATAAACTTATCGCATCCCCACTTTCGGAAAATACTGGATACAACTTATATATTATAGAGTTTCCCTATTACAAAATCTATAAGAAAAACTTCTAATACAAAGCATTCCAAACAAATAGACTCTATTGAGCAAGCCCTCCCCCTAAATCATAGAACTGATTCTTTAAAAAAGTTTATATTTCGCAAAATATCAATAAAAAAGGGCTGCCTCTCCCCTATGAAGGAAGAAACAGCCCGTGTGCTTCACGCGCGACAAAACTATGAATATATCAGCTCATACCACCATATGGATTATTCCAGCATCATCCAATATTTCTTACATCATAAATCATACCGGACTAAAAATCAAACGTTACTTTTCTCTCACGAAACATTTCAAAGATCATTCATGTATACCTGAACTTCCAGCTTGATAGCGTTGCTCATACACGTCCTTGTTGACCATCCTCAGCCCAAACAATCTGCGGATACGCTGTCCCGGCTTGGCCTTGAAGGTCACTGTCGCTTGATCCTTCCCCTCCAGATATGCAGCCGGAATAGCAGCATTAACGTTGTAAAACTTATCGGCCTCATCAAAGCCTTCACTAAAATTCTCAAGCGGATGACCGTTAATCAAAATATCAAAACCGCAGTTAGGCATTTCCAGTGTAGCTGTGTAGGTAATGACCAACAGCATCGGAGCAGACGGATCTGTATTCAGATCAAAAGAAAACCAGCCGTCAATTCCCGCATTCCGGTAAGGTCGGTTATTCACATATCCGGTGCGAGTCGAAGCATCTCCCTGGAAGTTATGATCTCGCTCCGGCTGCATTTCTCCGGGTTGGGCAAAATCAATCGTGCACTGCTCCAGAATCGCCAGCTTTTCGCGTGCCGCTGTATATTCCTGTTCCGCCTCCTGCCACGCTTCCTTGGTAAAAATGTCCCAGTATACGGAATACGTACGGTCATGCATTTTATACAGAGGAGATAATTCCACATCCCGGGGATGCCCTGCATTCAAGGTACGAAACGTATTGGTCTTGCCCTCCACGGGCTGAATCCAGGCATCCAGCTTTTCCGTTTGGGGGATGAATACTGGTGTGTACAGGAAATCCTTGGCTCTAGGATCTTCTAAGGGTCCAAGGTCGCCTGCTAGCACCAGCGGTCCATACATGACAGCTGCCCGATCCGGGTTATCCGGCATCTGCTCCAGTCTCAGCGACATCGGAATCGTCACCTCTACAACATCACCGTCAATCCACGTTCTGGCGATGGAGACAAAGCTGCCCGGTTCCGATACAACCGATTGCTCCTTGCCATTTACACGAATGGTAATTCCTTTTTCAGCCCAATATGGATAACGGATGAGTAGCATAAATGAGGCAGGTTGATCGCATTGAATCTCCAGCGTCGTATGATCTGTATCTGGATAGGAAGTATTTTGTTTTAGCGTAACGCCTGTGTCCTTCCATTCCAGCGTGGAGGCAATGAACTGATTGACATATAGCTTATCGTGATCGTGAAAATAAATGCCGCTGCCGTAGCTCGCATGG
Source organism: Paenibacillus sp. OT2-17 (assembly GCF_009827695.1). Classification (NCBI taxonomy): domain Bacteria; kingdom Bacillati; phylum Bacillota; class Bacilli; order Caryophanales; family Paenibacillaceae; genus Paenibacillus; species Paenibacillus sp. OT2-17. The sequence goes on from NZ_WUDQ01000062.1 coordinate 10,304, forward strand.
TTTTCCATCCCTGTGCCGACACAGCACGTGAAATCATCAAATTTGCTTTCAAAATGCTTGTGCCCACCCATCGCCAGAGATAGAAAATACGTTACACCCCCGTGAACCGGGTCCTGCGAAGCCAAAATATGATTGAATAGACCTCGCTCATAAAAGTCCGCTTCCTTGGCGGAAGCATTCCATTGAAACAGATGATTGGTCAGCTTAAGCATGTTATAGGTATTGCACGTCTCCGTCGTATGAGGCCCGATGCGATCATTCAAGCCATCTGGCGCGCCAAAATATTCTCCAAAGCTATTCCCGCCAATGACATACGAATGATGATCCACCACCCGCTCCCAAAAAAACTCCACCGTTGCCCGGCGTTTCGTATCATTGGTCAGCTCATATTCCTTGGCAAGCCCGATCATCTTCGGAATCTGTGTATTGGCGTGAATGCCCTGCAAACAGTCTTCCTGCGAGCTAAGCGGGTCCAGCACCAGCTTGTGCCAGAAGCATTCAGCCAGCCACAAGTAGCGCTCTTCCCCGGTATCCGCATACAAATCGGCCAATACCTCATTCATGCCTCCATATTCGCAAAACATCATCTGCTGGAGCTGCTCATCGCTCATCGGCTTCATAATTCCTTCGAGCCAGTCCGCCAGCTTGCGCTCTACATCTAATGCCTTATCACAGCCTGTCAAATGATGCGCATCCCGCAGGCCAGCGAATAACTTGTGCAGTGTATACAAGGGTGCCCAGGCACCGTTCAGGTCAAAGCCCTTCGAGCGAATATTTCCAGCAGACACCTCTTCAAAAAGTTCCTTCCCCCCTGGAATACCGGATACATATCCGTCACCATGCGCCGCCTGACAAACGGCTAGTTCATCCGTAATGTAATGTGCAATTTCTTTAAAACGCTCATCGCCCGTTGAAGCATACATCATGGAGCAAGCGGACAAGTAATGTCCCAGTGTATGACCGGAAATAGTCATCGCTTCCCAGCCTTCATACTGAGGCGCTTTGGGCGTAAGTCCGGCATATTCCCGAAAACGCGCCAGCAGGCGGTCTGGTTGAAGCTCCAACAGATAAGATCGGTTCAGCTCCATCGCCTGTTTGAAGGGACCTTCAGCCAATACCACCTCATTCAGTGCGAACGGCCTTGCTTTCATATGGGCTTTTGCTTTAAGAGTCACTTTCCGTTCCTCCTTTAAGGCGAATTTGGGATAAAAAAATGCATATCAAACACAATGAGCCGTTACGCGCCGCTGCCAGAGGTTTGCCCCCACTGCTGGTACAGCTGCGTTCTCGCCTCTGTAATGCCGGGATGAAACTGAATCAGCGCATGCTTGCGTGCAAAATGGACCTCACGGATCGCCTCCTGTACCCGCTGTTCCCCGCCTGCTCCGCCGAGTCCAGCGGCATGGAGCATGGAAGCGGCGGCTAATCGACCTTGGGCCATCGCGACCAGCCCGCTTTCGATGCCGGTAATATTGCCGGCAACGTACAGCCCTTTGAGCGAGGTTTCCATTCGCTCACCATGCAGTGGAACATGCCCGCCTAGCTCAGGGCTGTACACGAACTTGCACCCGGCTACCGCCGCCAGCTCAGCGAGCGGGTACAAGCCGCCGCTCAACGCCACGAAGTCGGCGGGTTCGACGCGCTCGCTGCCGGGAATAGGCGAGCCGTCCGGTTTAACGTGGATCAGGGTCACAGATTCGACCCGGTCCTGCCCGTTGACGGACAGCACTGCTGTCCGCAACCGGATCGGGATATCCCACAGACGGAAGCCTCTGTGGGGATAGCAGCACGCGATGAGTTTCTCCATCCGCATCACAGCTGCGAGCCTGCCGCCTGCACGCATCCAGGCGGCAGGGGCCAGCCCCGACAGCTGAAGCAGCAGCTTCGCGGAGGCTGTCGGATCTGCCGCCGCACCAGCCAGCGGATTAGCGCACGGCAGTGTAATCGCCGCCACCTTCACTCCGGCGACGGACAGCTCGCGGGCAATCGCCATCGACAATACGTTCATGCCCACTATGATGCCTCGCTCTCCTGGCTTAACGTAATGAACGTTGGTCATCACCTGCGCGGCCCCGATGGACATCACGCCCGGCAGCGTCCAGCCATCCAGCGGAACGGGAATTTCAGCAGCTCCAGTCGCCAGCAATACGTAATCCGCAGTGAACAATCCACAGGAAGTGGAAATTTCCCACGTCGTTGTATATTCCATACCATGTACGGAAACGCCGCAGCGAATGTCCACCCCAAGTTCCCTGCAACGGGTAATCAGCTCATCCGAAACGTGTTTTCCAACCCACCAGCCTTGACTGCCTTCCTCATGATATTGCCCGGGCATGCGTCCACCCGGCTCTGTAAACTCATCCAGTACCGTGACTGGCAATCCTTGCTCAGCAGCCGATACCGCTGCGGACAATCCGGCGGGACCCGCCCCAATGACGATGAGATGCGCCATTTTATTCATGTCACAATTCTCCCTGTGATTTCATTCGAAAGTTGCCGTCCGGTTTCCACCACCATACCTTCCTCCAGCTTGGTCAGGCAGGAACGGACGGTACCGAACGGATGAACCGTCAGGCGGCATTCGTTACAATGCCCAATGGCGCAGTATACACCTCTGGCCGTACCGGATTCCTCATGCCTTCTCAGCAAACGGACACCGCTGGCCAGTAGTGCTGCTGCCAATGGCTCTCCAGCCAATCCCTGCATGGGACGACCGTCAAAAATGAAAGATACCTGCCGCCGTTCCGGCTTGGGTCCCAAAATAGGATGATTTACAATACGCATGCGGCTCATAAGGAACCTCCCTCTGCCAGCTGCCCGAACGTTACGGGACGCACGGGAGGCCTTTGGGATAACAGCTCCGCCTCCCGGCGGGCGGCAGGAACCTGATTGTAAAACCATGACTCCACCAATTGTCGGCATACCCTGCCCTGACATGCCCCCATCGTCACCCGCGTAGCCATTTTAAGCTGGCGCACGGTGTCCACGCCCATGCGGCAGACCTGCTCCATCTGTGCGATACTCACTTCTTCACAGCGACATACGAGCAGATGACCTGATGCGCTCTCAACCGTCTCACTTCGTCCCGTCGCCCGCTTACTCATAGCTGATCGCGCAGGTTTTAATCGCTGAATAAAAATCCAGCGCCGCCTGGCCCTGTTCCCGGGTATGTGAACTGGATTGCTTCAGACCGCCGAACGGAGCCTGGTATTCGACACCAGCCGTCTCCTGATTAACCCGGACCATACCGGCGTTCGCCTCATCCAGAAACCGGTGAGCCAGCCGTAAATCGCGGGTGAACAGCGAGGCGCTTAATCCATAAATAGAATCATTGCACAGTCGAATCGCATCCTCGAAGTCGTCCGCCTGCATTACCCCCATCACAGGTCCAAAAATCTCCTCCTGAATCAATGGATGGGACGAATCAAGTCCAGTCGCCACCATCGGACGCACATAATATCCGTTATCCGCCCCGGCGGCGGCTCCACCTTCGGCTAAAATATCGGCTTCCCGGCGGGCGAGTGATACATAGGACATGACCTTCTCATACTGACCTGCCGATGCCACAGGTCCAAGATACGCACCGGGGTCAAGCGCCGGAGCGATCTGTATTTTTTCCACCGCTTGGCGTAAGGCTTCCGTGAACGTCTCATAGACAGACTGTTCCACAATTACCCGACTGGTGGCCGTGCATTTTTGCCCGGCTGAACGGAAAGCTCCGCTAACAATCATCGCTACTGCTTGCGCCACATCCGCGTCCTTCAGCACCACAGCGGCATTTTTACCGCCCATCTCGGTCTGGTACTTGATATTACGGCGTGCGCACCGTCCCGCAATGCCCAAACCTGTAGCAGTAGAACCCGTGAAGCTGACCGCATCCAGTACCGGATGCTCCAGTAAGGCATCGCCAATACGGTTACCTTGCCCAATGACTAAGTTCAGCACGCCGGGGGGAAGCTGCACCGCCTCGAATAGCTCGGCGACCCGTACTGCAGTTAATGAAGCATGTTCGGCAGGCTTCCAGATGACCGTGTTTCCGCACAAGAGTGCAGGGGCGATTTTCCATAGCGGAATAGCTACTGGAAAATTCCACGGCGTAATGACTGCCGTTACACCCAGCGGAATGCGCTTCGTGTATTGGAGCACTCCCGGCTCATTCGAAGGAATGACTGTACCGATGGATCGTACGCCCTCTGCCGCGTAGTATCGGAGCAGATGGACACCTCGCATGACCTCTCCGCGCATCTCGGTAATCGGCTTGCCCATCTCACGGCTAGCCAGCTCAGCCAATTCAGGTAATGCTGCCTCTAGTAACCCGGCTGCTTTGAACAGATAAACTCCCCGTGCTGCGGGACTTAACGCGGCCCAACCCGCCTGAGCCAGCCGTGCCGCATCCCCGGCCTGTGTAATATCGCCCGTTTCTGAAAAATGGACGACTCCGACCTCCTCCTTCAAGGCCGAAGGATTGTGAACCACCATTTCCTCGCCTGAAGGGTTCTGCCACTCACCGCCGATCCAATTTCGGCTCTCCATCGTCTTCACCTCCATTCAGGATGAAACTTCGCTTGGACGAACCGCCACCGCAAATGCTTCCCGAATGCGGTCATAATCCGCCTGCGGCAGCGCAAGTCTGGGCGGACGTGTCGGACCGACCGGAAATCCAGCCAGCTCCATCATATATTTGATGGACTGTACCAATTGCGGGCTGGCATCATAGTGGAACAGCGGCAGCAGCCTGCGATACAACGCGGACGCTTCCGCCATATTTCCCGCCTGCGCAAGTCGGAACAGCTCTACCCCTTCCTTGGGCAGCGCATTAGGTACCCCCGAAATCCAGCCTGTCGCGCCGAATAATGCCCCCTCCATCGCCAGATTATCTACTCCGACCATGACCTCCAGCTCTGTCTGATCCAAAATAGCGTGAATACGCCGTACATCACCGGAAAATTCCTTGACTGCTACGATATTTTCAATTCGCGACAAGTCCGCAAGAATATCTGGAGTCAAGTCAACCTTGTAATCATGGGGGTTGTTATACGCAATGATCGGCAAGCCCACCTCCGATAATGCTTCATAATGGGCCGTTACCTCGTGAGGCAGTGGATTATAATTAATGGGCGGCAGTGCCATGACACCCGCTGCTCCGGCATCCTTCGCATGCTGAATCCAATGCACCGCCTGTTTGGTGGACGGAGCCGCCGAGCCGACAACAACCGGGACACGCCCTGCCGCAGCGTCAATTACGGTATGCACAACCTGCGACCGTTCCTCCGGGGACAAAGCCGCATATTCTCCCAGCGATCCCGTAGGAACCAGTCCGCTAATGCCGCTTGCAATCAGATGCTCGCACAGCTCGGTCAGACGCTTATGGTCTACCTCCAGCTCTGCCGTGAACGGTGTAACCAAGGCCACATATACACCTTCAAAACGTGCCATATGCTTACCAACCCTTTCCCATCTTTATTTTCATATTCAGCATTCGGGAATGATGCAAAATGCTCACATCAGCAAAAAACCTTCTTTAAGCGGGTCCTCGGGGTCCAACACAAATTGATGATGTCCCGTCACCCAAGCCGAGCCTGTAATTTGTGGAATGACTGCCGGATATGGACCTATCTGCGTCTCGCCCACGATTTCAGCCCGAAACATGGAACCTGTGATACTTTCATGTACAAACGGCTCATTTAAGCCCAGTTTTCCCTTGGCGTGCAGCACCGCTACCTTGGCCGAGGTTCCTGTGCCACAAGGAGAACGATCGATACCTCCCGGTGGGATGACGACGACATTGCGGCAATCGGCCTGTGGAGCCACAGGCTCCCCGTAGAATTCAATATGCGTCAATCCTTGAATAACCGGATTTTCAGGATGTACTACCTCAACAACAGCATTCACTGCCTCCCGAATCTGCACTGCTGTTCGTACAATTTTTGCC
>NZ_WUDQ01000630.1:0-2035 GCF_009827695.1 Paenibacillus sp. OT2-17
CCGCCTACACCGGAACATGCAACGCATGTCGTCCGCGAATTGAACTTAATTGGCTGCAGTCTCAAGCACTGGCAGCAAAATTTCAAATACTTGACCATGCTGTAAAATCGTAATCCCACGGGATTTGTCCTTCATTACGACCACTTCTGGCTTTTGTGACATACGCTCCAGATAATGTTCAGGTACATCACCGGAATGACTAACTGTGATTCCCTCAAGCTCGCGCTCTTCGTTTTCAGCAAATTCTGTTGTTACAATTTGCTCAAAAATATCAGAGAACGCTTCAAAATTGTCTGTATATACCGAAATGCACTTCATACTCTTCATCCTTTTCTACACATAAATGGTTACACCCTCTGTTACTCTGTGGGTCTTTAAGCTCTACGTTCCTTATCTTTTCTGATAAGAGACGTTTTCATACGTTTCTTGCCTTCCCTGCACACATCAAGTAACGGACATACCTGACATTGAGGATTTTGAGCTTTACAATGGTAGCGTCCGAAAAAAATAAGCCTGTGGTGGGTCAAAGACCATTCATCCCTAGGTACCCTCTTCATCAGCTTTTTTTCCACCTCAAGCACTGAATCATCCCACCCTGCAAAACCGAGCCGTTTGGAAATACGCTCTACATGCGTATCTACCGCAATAGCTGGTACATTAAAAGCAGTAGATACTACGACGTTAGCCGTCTTACGGCCAACACCCGGTAGCTTAACCAGTTGATCGTGCTCCGAAGGTATCTCTCCCCCGTACTGGTCTATTAAAATACGACAGAGGTTATGAATATGCTTGGTCTTGTTTCGGTACAAGCCGATTCTGCGAATATCCTGCTCCAGTTCCTCAAGAGGAACAGCCAAATAATCCTCAGGTGACTTGTATTTTTGAAACAGGTCTGCCGTTACTTTATTGACCATCTGATCGGAGCATTGAGCAGACAATAACACGGCGATCGTTAATTCAAAAGCATTGTCATGGTTCAACTCACAATGGGCATCCGGAAACATCGTACCGATGGTGTCCAATATATGACGTGCGGTTGCTGCATTCACGGAAATCCTACCTCCTACCAAAAAAAACGTCTTGATACGGGATAGCCCGCATCAAGACGGTCACTCTAAATAATCATCCGGAAAGAAACGAATACTATTTGTGCATGACTGCCTGCATAGGCGAGAAATACACTCCTATATTATCATTATCTGTCACAGATTGCACGTGAAAAGTGTGTAAATCTCCAAGAAATTTTCATACCGTCTGATCGGTTAGCGGCTCATGGGATGATCCAAATCTACATGTCCCATTAAGGACTCTAAAGATTGACCATCTACGAGCAAATCCAGCGTTTTGACTTCCTTGAATTGGAACATCGTTTTCTTCAAGGCATCGATAGCTAATTCCTCGCCGCCAGCTCCCAATCGAGCCTCGTCCGGCAGAGAAATATCAAAAGTCAATGCACCGTTATCTAATTTGATCTTATGCACGGAAATTTTCTCGGACCACAACGGGATAAGAGCAGAATCCCCACTCTTTTGCAGAGCTTCAAACGCTTTTTGCAATTTTTCCAGCTCGCTTGGATAGGTAATTTCCTTTTTCTGTTCTTTCAAGCCGTTCTCTTGTGTATCCGTATAGTACACCGTAATCTGCTGTGTTTGTCGATCTCCTGAATTTTCCGTGTCCGTCTTGGTCTTTGTAGGCTCTGTTGACGGAGATGCAGGTGTTTGACTCGCCCCATTATTTTCAGCAGATTGAGCCGAAGGTTCAGGGGTCGTCTGTTCAGGTGTACTATTTTGTGCATTCGAAGTTTGTGTTTCCTGAGATGGAGTCGCAGGAGCCGTTGTTTGCTTAGAGGCACACCCTGCACCTGCAATGGCAAACAGTGCCAGCAGACCTGCAATTACGATTTTCTTGTTCATATGTCCCCCTCCTTGCTTGACGTTGACAAGCGATTTGTTGAAGATCTATTTTACGTCGAGATACTCTGTGATTCCATCTGCAATCCCTTGAGCTACCCGGTTTTGAAAATCTTCATCAAACA
>NZ_WUDQ01000631.1:0-2022 GCF_009827695.1 Paenibacillus sp. OT2-17
GGCAAATTGCTCACTCAGCTTGCTGAGGAATTTGTACCCTCGCTGGAACAAGCGGACATGTCCTACCGTGTCCGAATCGTCGAGCCTGTTCGGATTCTAGCCGATACCGACGAGCTGGTACGCCTGTATGAAAATTTGTTTTCCAACGCTATTCGATACGGAAAAGACGGCAAACGCCTCGATATCACCATAGGACGCGAAGACGACGAGGCGGTGGTAATCTGCACCAACTACGGCACCCCAATTCCTGCGGAAGATGTCCCGCACTTGTTTGAACGGTTTTACCGGGTGGACAAATCACGTTCCAAGGAAACTGGAGGCACCGGACTGGGCCTTGCGATTACAAAAAGTATTACCGAGCTGCATGATGGCCGCATTTCGGTTAGGAGCAATCGCAGACAAACAGATTTTGAAACCCGTTTCCCCCTCTACTCCTACACATAAACAAACGAACCAGCCAAAGATTGTATCTCTGGCCGGTTCATTTCTGACTTTTATTTAATACAGGACTATTTTCCTTTATTTTGTTCAAACAATACTTCCCCATTGGATTCAATAATCTTTTGGTACCAGTAGAAGCTGTTCTTTTTTCTTCTTTCCAGCGTACCCGTACCATCGTTGTTTTTGTCTACATAGATAAAGCCGTACCTTTTTTTCATTTCTCCCGTTCCCGCACTGACAATGTCGATTGGACCCCACCAGGTATAGCCGAGCACTTCGCAGCCATCCTCAATAGCTTCATGCAGCTGGATCAGATGCTTGTTCAGATAGTCTACCCGCTGGGGATCATGAATTGAACCGTCTTCCAAAATTTCATCATGACTGCCGTAGCCGTTCTCTACAACAAACAGAGGCTTCTGATATCGGTCGTACATCTCATTACACACATAGCGGAAGCCCTTCGGGTCAATTGGCCATCCCCATGGCGTTTTTTCCAAATAGGGATTGTCGAGTCCCATAATTCCCCCTGTGTTGCCCAAGATGGGCATACCTGCTTTATGTGTCGTACTTCGATAATAGCTAAATCCTAAATAATCCGCTGTATGCTCCCGCAGTAATTGTTCATCTCCGGGCTCCATTTGAACCATGATGTTATGCTCTTTCCAGATCCGTTTGGCATAGCTTGGATAATAGCCCCTAAGGATCACATCGGAATAAAATAAGGATCTTCTTCTCAGCTCATAGGCTTCAAACACATCGTCCGGATTGCAGGTATTCGGATAGATCGGGCTCAGGGATAACATAGCGCCCATCATCGCGCCCGGGATAATTTCATGACACAATTTAGTAGCCAATGCGCTGGCAACGAAAACATGGTGACTAGCCTGATAAATGGTCGGCAGTTTGTGCTCATCTTCTTGAACAACAATGCCTCCTGCCGCCAAAGGAATGGTATGAAAATGGTTGATTTCGTTGAAGTTCATCCAATATTTCACTTTGTTTTTATAACGTTTGAAGACAACTTCCGCATACTTTACGTAGAATCCAATCAGCTCGCGGCTTTTCCAGCCTTCGTATTTACGAATCAGATTCAGAGGCAGCTCAAAGTGAGAAATGGTGATGACCGGCTCAATTCCATACTTCAGTAGCTCATCAAACAGATCATCGTAAAATTGCAGCCCTTTTTCATTTGGCTCGGCATCATCCCCATTCGGAAAGATTCGGGACCATGCAATGGAAGTCCGAAAGCATTTCATGCCCATTTCGGCGAACAGGGCGATATCTTCTTTATAACGATGGTAAAAAACAATCGCTTCATGGCTGGCGTAGTACTTGTTTTCATCAATCGTATCATCAAACGTCCCGCCTACTATTCCTCCCCGAAATGCATCGCTGATTGCTGGCCCTTTACCATCCTCGTTCCATGCCCCTTCAGCCTGATTCGCTGCTATAGCACCACCCCATAGAAAATTATCAGGAAAACTTTTGGCTATATGTGCTGTCATAACTCATTTCCTCCTTTATTTAATGTACGGTGAGTAAAACACTTTGCAAATCAACGGATTTTGTCTGTGTCTGGGT
>NZ_WUDQ01000632.1:0-2017 GCF_009827695.1 Paenibacillus sp. OT2-17
CCAGCTCGGTCAGTGCCGAAAGGGTTTCTTGCCCCGGTTGAATGACCTGGTCGATCATGTTTTTCTTTTTTTGTTGCAGCTCATACATTTTATCCTCTACCGTGCCTTGGGCGACGAGACGAATAACCTGCACGACTTTTTTCTGACCCATTCGGTGTGCGCGGTTGGTAGCCTGCTCCTCTACAGCGGGATTCCACCATAGGTCATACAGAATGACTGTATCTGCGCCGGTGAGGTTCAGGCCAGTGCCTCCTGCCTTTAGGGAAATCAGGAACAGCTCGCGTTCTCCTTCGTTGAAGCGACTGCACAGCTCGACTCGTTCCGGAGCGGGAGTCTGCCCATCCAGGTAAAAGTAGGACACCCCTTCTCGAGCAAGCTCACGTCCGATCATTTGAAGCATCGTAGTGAACTGTGAAAAAATGAGTATCCGTTTCCCAGAGCTGAGACATTCCGTAATGATCTCCAACAGCTGTTCAAATTTGGCGGAGCTTCCCGTATATCCTTCGATGAACAAGCCTGGATGACAGCAGAGCTGACGAAGTCGGGTCAGACCTGCGAGAATTTTGATCCGATTTTTCTGAAATCCTTCCTCGTTGAGATGCTTCAATGTTTCATGCTGGAGCTTGGCCAGATAGGCTGTATACAGCTTTTTTTGATCTGGCAGAAGCCGGGATACCTGCACGGATTCGATTTTCTCCGGCAGCTCCTTGAGGACATCGCTCTTAAGACGGCGCAACAGAAACGGACGAACCCGCTTGGCAATCACATTTCGAGGCAGGTTGTGAAACACTCTTTTCCCACCGGGAAATAGCGCAGGAAATACAACGTCGAATATGGACCATAACTCTTCCAATGTATTTTCTATAGGCGTTCCTGTCAGGGCAAAACGGTAACGGGCTTTTACATCCTTAACAGCTTGTGCCGTCTGGGTGGCATGGTTCTTGAAAGCCTGCGCCTCGTCCAGTATGAGCGTATGAAACGATGGCTTGCTGTACACATCTGCATCGCGCCGTAGCAACGGGTAGGACGTAATGACGACGTCATAACTGGCGGCATCCCGTATGATCCGGCCGCGTTCTTCTGGGCTGCCATCTGCGATAGTGACGCGGACGTGTGGAGCAAATTTCTCCAGCTCATTCCGCCAGTTGTACACCAGTGATGCAGGGGACACGATCATGGCTGGAAGCTGCTGGCTGCGAATCTCCGGCAATACTGAGACGAGAAAGGCGATACTTTGCAGCGTTTTACCCAGCCCCATATCATCTGCCAAAATGCCCCCAAAACGGTAATGCGCCAATGTCTTAAGCCATTGAAAGCCGTAAACCTGATAATCTCTCAAGATTGGAGCAAGCATGTCTGGAACTGGAAAGTCGAGATGGTCTGGGTTACGTATATTTTCCAGCAGCTGGCGAAAGGTTTTACCCAAAGTCAGGTTTTTTCCATGATCGTGAGGATCAATTAAGTACAGTCCTTGCGTGACGGGAACACGAATTTGCGCTGCATCCAGATCGCTTTTGCGGATACCTGTTTCATTCATGAACCGAATCAATTCCTTGTACTCCTCTGTTTCCAACGGCAGCAAGGCACCATTCGGCAGACGGTGATATCTCTGTTTTTCCTCTAACGATTTGAGCAGCTTGCGAATTTCCGGTTCCGGTATGCCCTCCATATCAAATTTAAATTCAAGCCAATCCGTACGTTCATCCCATTCCGCCCGTATCCTTGGGGTAGGCAGAGTATTGTTTATTTTCGCTTTGACTGCACCTGTAGCATAGACATCCAGCAGCTTTTCCAGTTGCGGAACAGTATGGTACAAAAAATCGTACTCTGCATCTTCATCTTCCATAAAATATCCGCTGTCTGTTCTGGCAAAGGAGCTATGCTCCATCAGCTCCAAAATACGCTGCTCCTGTTCCCCATCACGTATCAGAATTCGGTCGTTACCAGGCGTTCGTGCATCTGTTTCCAGCGGGTTGATGATGATATCCCCATATTGGAACTCCAGCCCTGCCAGTAG
>NZ_WUDQ01000633.1:0-2017 GCF_009827695.1 Paenibacillus sp. OT2-17
CAAGGACAGGGGATTATGCGAAGGCGCTTAAGTCTTACAGCGAAGCGAAAAACGCGGCGGTTAAAATTAACGATAAGATTCACAAGCGACTGTATACTGCCGAGCAGAAACTGTCTCAATTAATGGTTGATGGTGACGGCTATGTGGAAAAGGCGGACTTCACCAAAGCAGAAGCCAGCTACGCTAAAGCACGGAAAAGTGCCGGGCTATATCCACCATTTAATGTGAAGGATATTGAGCATAAAATCGACCAATTGGACAGCTATGCTGAGACGGCGAGCTGGATGAAGGACGGAGATTTAAAATTTCAGGGCGGCGATTACACGAATGCGCTTAAGTTGTACAAGAAAGCAAACAAGGCTGCGATGGAATCCGGTTATACGTCCGCGCAAAAAGAACTGGAGAAGAAAATTACCGAGGCCAACGATAAATTGACAGCTATCCAGCAGCAGCTCAAGGAGATTCAAGCTGGCAAACTTCAGGCCAAAGGGGATCGGATGATGAAGGATCTCGATTATGAAGGGGCCATTGATGCCTATAGCGGGGCACAGGAAATTTATCAGGAGATTGATAAGCTCGAAAGTGTTCTGGCATTGGAGCGGAGCATTGCCAAGGCGGAGGAAAAGCAGAGCGCGGAACAGCAGAAAAATGGTCAGCTTCCTGCTGGATTGGGATTGTCTGACGGAGTGTTGAACGACACGGACGCAGGGGACACAGCGGGTGGAGCTTCATCTTCCGCTGCTGCAATCCCTGCTGCAGAATCGCAAACGAAGGCTGCGCCAACGGCTTCAGCGGGAACTACACCTGCGAAGAAGGAAGCCTCTTCGGCTGCAAAGAGCATGGGCACAGGCGATGGAACTGCCCCTTCGGCCAAGGTGGATACCAACAAAGAGCAAGGAACTGCTGATTCTGCTTCTAAAGCAGCAGGGGCGTCTGATTCAGAGAACCAAGATCGGGCTGCTGCGAACGGAAGTTAAGTTTTTCATGTTCAATGAAGCTGGAGCCGGAAAGGAGTGAGACGTCGTGAAAGAGCTGGTACAAGACCGTTTGAGCAAGATGGACGATTTAGAGCAGAGACGTTTACTGAAAAATATGATGGCGGGGGTATTTATGAACCTCGTCGAATATCAGGAAGAAATGACCCGCCAGCTAGAACGGCGGGTATTTGAGGAAATTGAGAATACGGAAGAAAAGATTGATGTGTACGTGTCATTGACATCGCGTGAGGACTATGACCCGATTCATGAATTTTTATATCCTGTGTTACCGTCTGATACGGAAGAAAAGCAGATGGACATCAGCCGTGTGGCAGAGGTGGTACGCGAAGGCGGTGCGATGCCGCTGTTTACGCTTTTTCTTGAGATGGAGACCGAACGAATCTCAGCGCTGGTGCGCAGCAAGCGAATTTTCTCAGGAATGTTGGTCACGGAAACCGGCAATTATCCGATTCGTTTTCGTCTGGAGCATAACCGTTCTTATATTTTGGAGATTGAGCAGTTATATCATACCTTTATGCAAAATGGCATGCCGTGGAAAACAATTAATCACCCATATGCTTATAAGTTTGTGGACTGTGTATTGATTGGTGGAGACGGCGAGCCGGCTGCCCATGAAGAAATTCATGAAATTACAATTTCATTGGAGGAATTCGATGTTTTTAAGAAGGGCGACGTTTTTCCTCTTTGGAACATTGAAAGGCTATCTCTAAAGAACAGCGGTTTTCCTATACCCGCTATGGATCGTGTGAATTATGAGCATGTGCTGCCTTTGCGAAAAACAGGTCCTGAGCATGGTTATTTGATTGACGGGACTGAAGGTGATATCCGGTATATCAAGCGTACAGAAGAGGAACTGACGATTGTCACACCACGTGATAAGTCTGGCGAATGGAATGTGTTGAAGGTTACGAAGCCTGTTACAACGAGACTTAGTCGTCAGACTTATCCGTTATTGTCCAATCGGCGACAGGACAGCTTTTTGGGCCGCTATGCAGGAAAACAGGCCGTGATTGTCCGTG
>NZ_WUDQ01000634.1:0-2015 GCF_009827695.1 Paenibacillus sp. OT2-17
CCATGCAAAATATGGCTGGGTTAGTATCTTTTTTTGTTACTACTTAGGTCTCCTTGTGGAAAAACAATTCTTTCTCACATTCTGTTAGGATTTCCGGCCTTCGTGTTGAAGGGTGGGGATTGTAAAAAATTGATTTGCTATAAAGCTGAACAATTATTGTAGGAAACACATTATCATTGTAGGAGTTTTGATACGTTGGGCCAATAAGTTGTCACGATTGTTCAAACTCAGCCTACTTAAAGCCTAATCCTTGGCATAATTCAAACCCAAGTGATAAGCATGGTCCAGCAGCATTTCAAAATGACCGGAATTTGAACTCAGGGTCTCATATAAGAATTCAACCTTGGAATTGGAAACCCCGCAATAATCTGCAATTCCCACATTCAGCAAATGAGTAATCATTTCATCATACTTACGCTTTTTCATCTGTTCCTTCGAAACTCCGGCCAAGCCAATCCACAAGACATGCTGATGATGCAGGTAATTCGAACCGTACGCAAACCCATTGTTCCATACACGGTCAATATAACCCTTCAGCATAGCTGGCAAATTCCACCACCAAAGAGGAAAAATAAATGCCAATGCATCATGCTCCTTCATCCGCCTCATTTCCATTTCTACTTCAGGGGAAAAGGACTGTTCCGCAACTGTCAAATCCGGTTCATCTACTCCTTTTAAAATAGGATCAAAACCAATCTCATGCAAATCCAATATCTCATAATCGTGGCCTGCATCGGCAAGACCCTGTACGAAACGATCAGCAACCTTAAAGGTCAAGGAATCTTTTCTCGGGTGTGAAACAACGGTTAATACTTTCATGCTTCTTCACTACCTTTCTCAATAGTTTACTTCTGGGAATGCTCAATGCTTGATGCTATTATATACAGTAGGAAAATAATCTGGAAGTACGCACTTTCAAGTTCTATAGGATGATACAGGTGCCATAGGAACATGGAAGTGCCCTAGGTAGATTCCCTAGAAACTGATCTGAGTAATGAATTGAAGTGATGGTTGTTCTGAGCAAACGAAGCCTTCTAAAGGAGGATTAAGAAATGACTGAACAGATAAAAAATAGGGTTCAAAAGAAGTATCAAGTCGGAGTGGAAGCGGCTTTAGAAGTGATGGGAGGGAAATGGAAGCCTTTAATTATCTATCATCTGATGACAGGACGGAAACGAACGTCTGAGTTTCGTCGGTTAATACCCGGCATTACACAAAAAATGCTGACTACTCAGCTCAGAGGCCTAGAAAAGGATGAGATCGTTACACGAAAGGTTTATAATGAAATCCCTCCTAAAGTGGAGTATGAGTTAACGGACTACGGCTGGGGATTAAAACCCGCGCTAGACCATTTATGCTACTGGGGAGAGGATCACCTGGATAAGATCCATGGAGACAAATCCAAGGTCTTGGAAGAATTCTAAGGCTGCTGTATAGAGTAACTTCAAGCTAATATTAAGCCCTCACAATGCATTCAATCAGAATAGCTTTCGAGGGCTTAATTGTCGTATAACAATATTAAAGACTAACTGTTGGTCATTCCGTTATCATAACTTAATTGCCATTCAATTCCAAACTTATCTTTAAGGCTACCGTAGCATTTGCTCCAGAATGTTTCTTGAAGCTCCATGTTTACGGTCCCCCCTTCTTTTAACTTATGGAAGTACGATCGAATTTTCTCTTCGTCCTTATTGACGATGGCGAGGCTGATGTTGTTTCCGGCTACGAAAGGCATCCCAGGAAAAACGTCTGAAAACATGACATTACTACCATCAATTTGAAGCCGCGTGTGCATGACCAAATTTTTGGCTTCTTCTGGTAGAGGATAATCGGGATTGGGTGGTGCTTCACCGAACGTCATGATATGTGGTTTCTCAGTCCCAAATGCCTCTGCGTAAAACTCCGCTGCTTCGCGACAGTTTCCATTAAAGTTAAGATAAACATCAACAGACATGTGTTTCACTCCTTCAAGAATCATAATTTTTCCATACTATACGATCTTATTTCATTATTTA
>NZ_WUDQ01000635.1:0-2009 GCF_009827695.1 Paenibacillus sp. OT2-17
GAAAGAAGGGCGCTTTTCAGTATTGGCGAAGTTTCTTTCTCAACAGCACCACTGAGGAAAACAAATAAAGCGAACGTTGAAGCAGCCAATAGCCCCCAAATCGTTCCTTGCCACGAGAGTGAGAGATCACCTTGAGAAAAAATGTTTGCCGCCAAAACCGAGCCGATGAGCAGTATTCCAATCGAGATAAGTTTACCCCTGGTTGGTTTTTTCTTCTGGAGAACCCATTCGTATAGTGTCCCAATCCAAACAAACTGAAATAAAAGGACGATAGCTAGGGAAGCATTTATGGTCTGTAGCGATTGATAATAAAACATACCTGTCAGTCCAAATGGAATTCCGGATAGAAGGAGTTTTGTAACCTGCTTGTACGTAAGGTTTTTCTTTTTTACAAAAATTACAAACATCCAGCTCAAAACTGCACCAAAGAAATACTGCACACCAGTTACCTCTGGTGTTGAAAAACCAGCGCTATATGCCAGTTTAACAAATGTGGAAAGTATGCCGTAACAACAACCTCCCAAGAAAACAATAACTGCATAATGCCACAACTTCATGAACAATCCTCCTTTTTTGAATACAAAAAAGCCACACAAATGCGTAAAGGCATTCGTGTGGCGAAAATAGAGATGACTCTCTAGAAAAATCCACATCCATCGGGTTTTAGTATTTCGTTCATTTCGGTATCAGTATAAAAGCAAAGGTTTGTTCTTGTCAATAATCTGACTCGGAGAGAATCAGGATGAAATCTAAAGTAGGTCAAAGCGACAGTAACAGTTAAATACAAAGTAATGTGATTAAATAGCAATCAAGCCCAAATTATTTTTTAAATATTTGGGCCAAAATTACTTCATATATGAAATGTAAGAATGTTCATGTGAATTCCTCTCTACAAGTTAAATTCCAGAGAAAAAAACCTTGCATTTTCAAAAAAGAGTGTTTTATTATTGTCCGCAAAGGGAGCTTGTACATCAACTGGATTGTGACTGTTCAATCAGGCAATACCATTTCTGGCCAGAAAAGACGTACCTTCAGCTAACTTTCACAAAATTTGAGGCCTGTGACAAATCGGAAATCGCTAACACAGCCTTACAGGATTTAACCGTTGCAGGGCAAAACCTGGATCGCTAAACTTCCAGCATGGTGATGTGCCTAAGATCTATGCACGGGGCAGCTATTCAGTTATTTTGATGCAAAGTCACAGCCAGAGAGGAAGAGTATTCATGAACTATGACCAGTTGGCCAAGGAGATTTTGTCTCGAGTTGGCGGTATTGAAAGCGTTACCAGCGTTGTTCATTGTGTAACACGGTTGCGCTTTCAATTGAAGGACGAAGGATTGTCCAAAACGGAATGGCTGCGACAGGAATGATTAAAGGATTCAATGAACTGTTTTTGTCTTTCGGTTGGATTACTGAAACATCTGGGACGTATCAATTGTCTTGATCTACTTCATTGGTTTTAAAGATCCAACAGAAACAATGTCAACAAATATGGGCGACAAACAAGAATCCATTCCCAACATAAGTCAATTGAATGACCAACCATTTGAAATTGTTAGTCCGATGACCGGTACTGTTGTTAGACTCCAAGATATTAAAGACGAGACTTTTGCAGGGGAACATATGGGTAAAGGAATAGCCATCCGCCCCACGAATGGACGTGTCATTTCCCCAGTGAACGGCATTGTACAAACGATTTACCGTACTAAACATGCCATTGGTCTCATTAGTGATGACGGGGTAGAAATACTCATTCATATCGGACAAGATACGGTTCAGTTAAAAGGTCAGCATTTCAATGCATTTGTTAAGGATGGTGATCGTGTTCAGGTCGGTGATGTCATTGTAGAGACCAAAAATGACATGGTTAATGAAAAAGAACATTTAATCAAAGTATATGTATAAAAATAGGGAGGTACGTGGAAATGTTTAATGAAATCACTAAATTCCCGGATAATTTTCTGTGGGGTGGAGCTACAGCTGCGAATCAAATTGAGGGAGCTTACCTG
>NZ_WUDQ01000636.1:0-1991 GCF_009827695.1 Paenibacillus sp. OT2-17
TGTCCATAACTTTCGGATTCCCTTATCCGCTTAAGCATGCTATAGATCTTACGATCATCCCCGCTTTCGGTATAAGAGGCGAAAATCGTCCCTTCATTATCAATGAATACAGCGGCATCCACCTCACGAAAGATTGACAAATCAATGGATAGGCGGCTCTGCATCAAGTTTTCAAACTGAATAGGCTCCATGGCAGTATCAGGTTTGGCACCGTATGAATCATACATCCGGTTAATATTCGTGACCATAATATTGGCCGCCGTTTCCACACTCCTGAATATGTAATCGGTCCTAGACAAGATAAGCTGAGACTCATCGACAACATTACTGGTGGTTCGGTCTATCAAAGAACGGCTGAAAAGCTGGTTGGACAACAGTCCAAGAGTAAGCAGAGAAACAATAATTAGCGGAAGAAATACCGTTATAACCTTGCTTTTAAAGCGAAGTCGACCAAACCACTTACGAGCTAGTGACAGAATATTCAACTAGGACCCCTCCGTCATCAAGAGAATATTCATCATGTTAACACAAACAATCTCTACAGTAGTAGATCAAAAATAATGTTAAAAAAATTCAACCGTCCATCTTGAAAGTGCTTTAAAGATGTGTTAGGATAAAGTCGATTTTTAGTAAAATTATTAACTAAAAAGGTGTGAGCTCTTTTGGCAACCATTAAAGACATTGCCCGCGAAGCGGGTGTGTCTGCCGCAACCGTTTCAAGGGTTTTAAATAACGATCTGTCACTGTCCGTAAGCCCAGACACCAAAAGCAGAATATTTTTGGTTGCCGAGCAACTCGGGTATAAGCCTGCCCGGCTGAAGCAATTAAAGCAGAATACGGAACGTGCCGGGAAAACGGTCTCCCTCCTGCTGTGGTGTTCTATTGAGGAGGAAAGAGACGATCCGTATTACGCCTCGATCCGCCGTGGAATCGAACTGCGCTGTGAAGAGCTTGGACTGACGTTGGGCCAGACCTTGCTAGGCCGCTCATCCATTGGCACCCTGCAGAAGGCGGACGGTCTGATTGTTGTGGGCGGCGTTGATCCTGAAGATGCATTCAAACTTCATCCTGACAAGAACACCATTGTCCTTGTCGACCAGTACCATGAACAGCTGGAGTATGATTCTGTACGACTTCATTTCCGGCAAGCTGTTGATCAGGCACTCGGACATCTACTTGAGCTTGGCCACCGACAAATCGGATTTATCGGCGGTAAGAGCGACGGTGAGCGAAGAGCGCATTATTTTGAACGATTCATGCGGGAACAGGGATTGTACAATACTCAATTCGTCCGTATAGGTGCCTGGAGTACCGCGGATGGTTATCTCACGATGAACGAACTTCTAACCCAACAGGAACGACCGACGGCCTGCTTCGCTGCAAGCGATCCGCTCGCTATTGGTGCCCTCCGCGCCCTTCATGGACATGGAGTCAAGGTACCAGAGGATATGGCTGTTGTCGGCTTCGACGACATTGAGATGGCAGCCTTCGTGCAGCCTCCGCTAACCACCGTCCGTGCCTATCCTGAACAGATGGGAAAGGCTGCCGTGCAACTGCTCTCTGAACGGTTTGAGGGGCGTGAACCACCTGCGTATAGCGTGATCGGGACTAAGCTTGTCATTCGGGAGAGTTCATGCAAAAAAGGCTAAAATCAGTACTTGAGAGTCTTATTGTCATTGATCAGTATCCTTACGTAAAACAATAATGATAACCCCCTAAGGAGTGAATATCATGAACATTCATGTTAACGAGGCGCTTGGTTTGTTTCATTTGCAGTCCAAGGATTGCAGCTATATTATCCAGCTTGTAGAAGGATATCCCGCACATGTCTATTGGGGAACTCAACTTCATCATGACCAAAGTCTCGCAAGTATATTGGAGCTTAGGGAGCGTTGCTCCTTCTCTCCCACTCCCGTTTCTTCCAGCCGTACAATTTCTTTGGACACGCTTCCACAGGAATACCCCCAGTATGGAACAAGCGACTTTCGTCA
>NZ_WUDQ01000637.1:0-1990 GCF_009827695.1 Paenibacillus sp. OT2-17
CTTTGCAGTTTGGCAAATTTTTACTGATGAATTCCGCTGCTTTGGGAGAGACGGCTGGGAAATTATTAGCGTATTTCTCAAAATCCGTATCTCGGTGTTTCCAATAGCTTGTATTAAAGATGAGAATATCCGCTTCATGCAGCTCTTCATATTCCTGAAGCATTTCAATGGTAATAAAGCCGTTCGGATCAAGAGGACAATCAATTAATAGCGGTTTTCGATAGATGAATTCTTCAATCGGAACAGCATCTATTCCCTTACCGTTATTTAAATGATGCCACGGTGCATCGACATGGGTGCCGACATGAAGATACATACTTAACACACTTCCATTCCAGGCATCCCCTTTGTCCAAACGCTCTCTAGGCTCTAACTTCACTTCTGGCATTCCTGGATAAACAGGCATTCCTTCATATATTGGGTAACCGATTTCGACGTATTTTGACATACTAAGATGCTCCTGTAATTTTAGTTTTAAGAATCCATTATAGGGGATATTCGCCTAATGTGTAGCTTCCGAAAAGTATAAGCGGAGTACAAACAGACAAACTGATAAAAAGACCATACCCCTACAGGTCAACTCCCTCATTTTAATTTATATTTTATATTCAATCGCCCTATCTTTCCTGAAATCGTACGACCACTTCTCCTTGATTGTCCTTTTAAGAAAGATAATATAAAAATAATAAACGATTATCCTAAGATATTAAAATAGGTATCTCTCCAAGCAGATTCTTTAAGTTAATAGAATCCCACGGCATATGCTCCGTTATACCTAATCCAACTACATCTGTTTCTTCAGATAGTTCTTTAATCAGATTAAGTAGCTGAGGCATTTGCATTGTTCCCGCAGGAGAAAAATTATAAGGTGCTTCAGGGTTGGCGAATAATAAAGAACGAAATGCTTTTGGGTCAAGCACATCTAAATCAAGGTGAATAGCTAGGTGCTTAATGCCACTTTCTTTAATCCACTCTCTTATAGATTCAGTACTATTCGTTAACTCTTTGGTTCCTGCAGTTTTAATTCCTAGTCTTTGAATCATTTCTGTGTCTGATTCTACAGGAGCTATACCTAGTCTTTGAAACGCTTCTGAAATGACTTCTGATTCTTGTTCTGTAGGAGCCGCTAATCCCGCGATAAAGACATTTTCAGGTTTTAGTGGGATTTTCACATGTTTTGTGAACTCCTCATCTCCTTCTCCCAAAAGATTTCCGAGCGGTAATGTATGACCGTTATCATAGCCCACATATCTAACTAAATCACTGTGAGCATCGATCCAAATTAAACCTAATTCCCCACCGTATCGTTCGTTCAAATAGGCAAATGGAGCTTGTTCCACTAAGCAGTCACCACCAAACATTACAATGCGATCTGGCTTATGAGCATCAATGATATGCTGAGCAGCCTCTAACTGTTCAAGTAGCTGTTTTCTCCCATTCATACCGTTTTCGTTTTCAAGCGGAGTACCCTTATAAGCTTGAACTGGAACATGAATAAGAGGTTGTTCATTATCCGGAGCTAGCCAAGCAAGCAGTTCGGCTCCAAAAGAGTAATTAGGATTGTTTCCCCCTTGCCATTGTGGCATTAACAGGCGTATTGTTTTTTTAGTCATGTTTTTCTCTCCTTTACTTCAAAAGTAAGGTTAGTATAAACTGAACACAAATAAAAACGTAGTACGCACTATTTTGATAGGTACTACCCGAAAGGATAGTGTAAACATGAGTATGGCTGAATTTAAAGGTAAAGTTAAAAATATTCAAGATACACCTTTTGGTTATACAGTTTCATTGATTGGTGGTAAATGGAAAATGGTTATTATTTATCTCCTAGCCGAAAACCGAACAGTTCGCTTTAATGATCTGAAAAGACAGATAGGGGCTATTACTTATAAAACATTGAGTTCACAACTAAAAGAACTGGAAGCGGATGGTCTGGTGAATCGAAAAGAATATCCTCAAGTCCCCCCTAAAGTCGAGTACAGTCTCACAG
>NZ_WUDQ01000638.1:0-1989 GCF_009827695.1 Paenibacillus sp. OT2-17
CGCTGTTCCCGGTTAGAGAATCGAGCGTCTCCTTCATTCCTCTGCTTGTAATTTCATACACGTGCTGTGCCGTTTGTTCAGCCAGTCCTTCGATCTGATTCAGGTCTTGACCCCACCATGACTGCCGGCCAAGTGCCAGCGCAGTCAATTGCTTCGCCCCGGCAAGAGTACCGTCATATTGACTCCACAGTTCACCAAACGTACTCAACACTTCAGCTTCGTCAGCCAACGCAATCGACTCGCCATTTCTGTCACCCCGGTAAAATACGAGCAAGGACGCCAGTGAAAACACGATTTTGACAGGCAGCGCCTTACGTTGCTCCACATACTGGAGCAAAGATGGCAAGTTCCGTGTCTTGAACTTGGACACCGAATTTAGTGCGATACTCATAACATAATGACTTACATAGGGATTACGGAATCGTTCAATAACATCATCGGCATATACATTCAATTCCGCTTCTGGCGAGTCCAGCGTCGGAATAATTTCTTCTCGAATCAGCGACTGGATAAAGTTTCCCATAATATCATGCTCGACCGCCTGCCCCACCGTGTCCAGGCCATATAAATAAGCTACAGGTGTAAGCGCCGTATGGGCTCCATTCAAAATGCGTACTTTTCGTGTACGGTATGGCGCCATATCGTCGACAATCAGTACATTCAATCCGGCCAAATGAGCAGGTAATTCTTCTTTAAGCCACTGTGGCCCTTCAATAACCCATAAATGATACTGTTCGCCCACAACAACCAAATCGTCCTTGTAACCCAATTCTGCTTGAATCTCATGAATCCGGTCTTTGGGATAACCAGGTACAATCCGATCGACCAAACTGTTGCAGAACGTATTCGATTCCTCCAACCATGCAATAAACTCAGCCCCAAGCTTCCATTGGTCCGCATATTTCAATACGATTTCCTTGAGAGCGTCTCCATTACGGTCGATGAGCTCGCACGGAATGATCACCAGTCCCTTGCTCTGATTGCCCCCGAAGAATTGAAAGCGCTTGTACAGAAAGGCGGCTAGCTTGCCTGGAAAGCTCTTTTGCGGACGATCTTCCAATTGATCCTCTGGTGCATAAGCGATCCCCGCTTCCGTCGTGTTCGACACGACAAAACGCAGCTCCGGCTTTTGGGATAATGCTTCATACTCGGAAAAATCAGAGCCGTATGGATTAATCCCACGAGTGACGCACTCCACAACGGTATGCTCCTTCATGGCCTTCCCATCCTTAATCCCTTCAAGAATAACCGTATACAGGCCATCCTGCTCGTTAAGCTTCTCCACGAGGCCTCCTGGCTGCGGTTGTACAATCACAACTCCCGTATTCCATTCTGCCAGCTTATTCATTTTGTCAAATTGCCAGTCAACAAAAGCACGCAGGAAGTTCCCTTCCCCGAATTGCAGCACCCTCACAGGATGCGGGTCTGTTACGATAAAGCTTTTTCTGTTTAATTGGTCTAATTCATCTACTTGTTTCATCCGGAGTAACCTCCCACAATTACCATAATGATTTCATCGTTATTTTATCACAATGCACACGTTAACAAAATAGTTTTATCAATATTTTTAGTTTAAAAAAATAATAATGACAATAATATGAACACGTTAACATATACGTTTATATAAAAATTTGTAAGTATATCGTCCTTTTTCTGTTGTTTCTCACCTGATCCAAGACGGTTAAGGCTAACTATCACCCTATCCCGAGACCTTGTTCTTATATACATTTCAGGAGAATAGACGCAAGAAAGCACGGGCAGGATAACACTACTTACTAGGCAGGAGGAACATCTATGAAGACAATCGCAGATACTATTGTACAAGTTTTGGTCAATGCAGGGGTCAAGAGGGTTTATGGCATTGTTGGAGACTCTCTAAATAATATGGTTGATTCCATTCGCAGCAATGGTCAAATCGAATGGATTCATGTAAGGCACGAAGAAGTGGCTGCCTTTGCAGCCGGAGCGGATGCTGACCTTAGTGGTAGC
>NZ_WUDQ01000639.1:0-1981 GCF_009827695.1 Paenibacillus sp. OT2-17
GGACCGATATATGTACAGCATGGGTCGCCTTCCACTTTAGCAGAGATTGCCGTCAGAATTGGCTCTACCAGTTTATAGGCACTTTCTTGTCCACCCGGCATAATAGCAGGACCATTCAAGGCACCTTCTTCACCACCGGATACGCCTGTACCAATAAAACGAAGTCCTTTTTCCTCCAGCTCCTTGCTGCGGCGCTGTGTATCAGGGAAGTAGGCATTGCCTCCGTCTATAATAATGTCGCCCTTGTCCAGATGAGGCACAAGCTGTTCAATCGTGGCATCTGTTGCTTTACCAGCTTGAACCATGATCAGGATTTTACGGGGTGACTCCAATGAGTTCACAAATTCTTCAATAGAGAAAGTACCCGTCAGTTTTTTACCTTCTGCTTCTTTGATAAGATCGTGCGTTTTTTCTGGAGAGCGATTAAAAACCGAGACGGTGAAGCCTCTGCTCTCAATATTAAGGGCTAAATTCTTACCCATTACCGCCAGGCCGATCACACCAATTTGCTGTTTTGCCATCTGGTTCCTCATCCTTTGCAACATATTTTGTCTTCTACATCGCCGCTTTACCGCATTACACTTTATGTGAATCGGAACACGTGCACTTCTATTTTAACGTTTTTGGTGTCAGAAGTGAACCCCTGTCTATTCACAGATCAAAACACCCCATTTTCATGAGGTGTTCAGATGTATTACACTTCCATCATCAACAGTTGGTGGGATAGCGTTTGCAGGCGTTCATGGCAATTCCCGATTTTAGCCTTATCTCCGTCTGTCATCGCTGTGAACAGTTTCTCCAATTCATCGTCTACTTCCATTTTGAGCAGCAGCAGCCGGGTTTCCCCTTCATTGGAAGCGTACATATCCTCCATTTCCTGTGCGGACAGCACCGGTCCTTTCTGATAAATGACACGCTGCTTAAAGCCTGTAACCTCGACCAGACGAATAACCTCACCGAACAAAATATTTTCTACTAAAATATGATGATCCTTAACTCTTTTGACAATGGCATGACCTCGGGTGCTTCCAATCAGCTTCTCCAACCACTCAGCCAGCTTGGCATCGCGGATTACATAATCTCCAGCCAACTTGTAGTGTCCTGTACGCAGCTGTTGAAAACGGAGCTTCACCAGCTTGCGGCCGGTTCTCACCGACAAAACCAGGTACGACTCATCCTCGCTCCAGTACAGCGAATACCCTTCCGATATCAAATCCTTGATCAGATTATGGATATGCCGACGGCTAAACCGGAGCTCTAGATTGCAATATTCTACCTCACAGCCCTTGTTCACGGCATTCCCTCCTTTTTCAAGTCCGATTCAAGAAGTCCGGCTACAGCAAGCCTGCGGCTTTCCCGCTTGATCTTCCCTTGCTCTATTTTATACTTCATTTTATGTAAGGGTACTTGGTTATTTGACCTATTTTTATGAGTAACAGCGCACAATCCTACTTTTGCCTTATATGCTTGTTTCAAACCTGGTCTAAAGTCGGCCAAGCCCGGCGGCATTATGCTATAATCGGACATATTACGCCACACGACATGGCTTAACCCAGTTACAGGAGGAAAAGGAATGACATTTAGTGGATTTACTGCAAAGGACTTCGATGTTTTTGAAATACCGGGGTTGGAGCCTCGTATGGAAGTGCTGATTCAGCAGGTTCGGCCCAAGCTGGAGGCAATTGGCGAGGAATTGGCCCCGTTCCTGACAGACTTATGTGGGGAGCCTATGCACGTTCACGTTGCCAAGCATGCACGACGCAAAGTCAATCCCCCCAAAGATACTTGGGTTGCCTGGGCGGCAAACAAGCGCGGATACAAGGCGCTGCCGCATTTTGAGGTAGGCATGTTCGCTTCCCATCTTTTCGTCATCTTCGCAATTATTTATGAAAGCCCGAGCAAAGCTACATTTGCCCAGGCGCTCGAAGCCAACCTGAGTGATGTACGTTCTAACCTACCGGATCATTTTTACTGGTCCATG
>NZ_WUDQ01000063.1:0-16174 GCF_009827695.1 Paenibacillus sp. OT2-17
TTTTAATGAAGGAACGCGAGAAGATGATCGTAATCCTGATAAAACTGCTGAGGACGGAAAACCAACGGATACGAAAGCTTTTGACTTAATTACAGGACTTCTACGTGAAAAATGGGGGATAGACAGCAAAAATGTTCAGGTGGTTTCTTCGCAGGATGGAACACATGAATGGTAACAGGAGGTGAGCAGAAATGAGCAAATGGCTGAAAAAGCTGGAGCGATGGCTGGGTGGAGGGGCGGATGGGGCGAAAAGATTCAACTCATTTCGTTGGCTGCTTATACTTGGCCTTATCGGTGTAGCGATCATGCTTTTTAATTCATTCGTTAATGTGAAAAAGGTCGATCCAGAAAACGTAGGGCGTGAGCCGCCTGGCGTGATGAAAAATGAGCCTACATTAGAGACAACAACAGGTGAAGAAAGTTCCTTTGCCGGGATCGAGAAGGTTTTTGAGGACAATATGAAACAGATGCTGGAGCAGATTGTTGGCGTAGGAACCGTCGATGTCATGGTTACGGTAGATTCCACCGAAGAAGTTATCGTTCAACGCAATGTAAAAGATATGCAGGAAGAGAACAACGAGACGGACGCCAAT
Organism: Paenibacillus sp. OT2-17; assembly: GCF_009827695.1. Classification (NCBI taxonomy): domain Bacteria; kingdom Bacillati; phylum Bacillota; class Bacilli; order Caryophanales; family Paenibacillaceae; genus Paenibacillus; species Paenibacillus sp. OT2-17. The sequence goes on from NZ_WUDQ01000063.1 coordinate 594, forward strand.
GGTGGACAACGGCACACTACTCAATATACACGTGATGGCGAGATTGTCACCTATGAGTCATCAGGTGGTCAGCACACCCCGATTGTGACAAAAAAAGTAAAACCGCAGGTGAGGGGAGTGCTTGTTGTGGCTATGGGGGCAGAAAACCCTACAGTGAAGCAGCTAATTGTCGATGCTGTACAGAAGGGACTAAATGTACCTTCCTACAAAATTTCAGTCGTACCGCGCAAGCAGGGATAATATGGAATTGAGGAACAAAGAAGTTTATATTTTAAACCATTAATGAATATGGAGGACGGAACATGAATAATAAAAGACAAACCGTTTGGCTGGTGTCCATGCTGAGTTTAATGGTCGTGCTGTCTGCGTATTATTTGTTTACGGAGGACTCGAGCCCTGCAAATCCACCAGTAGCCGATAGTGAGCAAGTGAGCAAGGTTAAGCAGGATGCCGCACAGGAAGCAACGACGAAGGCAGAGGAACAATTGAACGAACTGAAGGTAAATGAAGTAGTGACGAATGGAGAAGTAACTGATGGAGCATCGGCAACTTCTACAAAGTCGGATACGGCTTCCACAACTGATCCAACAACGGAAAACTCAAAAGGCGATAAAGATACGGCAGCTGCCCCTACTACTGAACCGGCGACATCCGATCAAAACACAACTGCGACTAAAACGGACGCGACAGCACAAAGTGACGACAAAGCAACCTCTACAGCCAAAACCGACCAGCAGGTACTGGATCAAGTGGCAACCGATCAAGCTGCCCAACCTACAGCAGCAGCAGTGATTGACAACTATTTGCTGGAACGGGATGTGGAAAATCAGAAGAAAAATGATGAACTGACTACCGCAATGAACGACAGCACACCAAAGAAAGCTGCTGAGGCTCAAAAGGAACTACATGTACTTGAAGATAAGCAGGCTAAAATTACTGGAATTGAAGAAGAGCTTCAGCAGCAGTTCGCCAATGCGGTCGTCCGTGAGGAAGATGCTGATAAATACAAAGTAGTGGTTCTGAGTGAAAAATTGGATGCTAAGCAAGCGGTAACAATTGTCGATAAAGTCATGAAGGAACTGAATGTAACGCAGGATAAGATCAGTGTCCAGTATGTTACACAATAAGACAAAAAACGCGAAAAAGCCCGGATTTCTGCATTATTCCGGGCTCTTTCTATTTTTAATGATTGTGATATAATACATAAAGCTGTTTCAACAATGTTATCAGCAACCGGCAAAATGCTGAAGGAGTGATTAATAGAGATGTTTAAATTAAGCGAGATTAAGGAATTGATCAAGCTGGTGGATGAAACGTCTGTGCATGAGCTTGAAATTGAAAATGAAGGAACTCGCCTGTTGATCCGGAAACCGGGCAAAAGCGAGATCGTTACGGTACAGGCTCCTGTGGCAACACCTGCTTATGCAGTGGCACCACAAGCTGTTATTCCAAATCCACAAGTACAGTCCGATGTTGGACTTGCAACTGCTGGTGAATCGAGGGAATATGCAAGCAATCTACATAAAATCGTATCTCCGATGGTAGGCACTTTCTATAGTTCTTCATCTCCGGATACGGCTCCGTATGTGAGTATCGGCAGCAAAGTGGGCGAAAAAACAACGGTATGTATCATTGAAGCGATGAAGCTGATGAACGAGCTGGAAGCTGAAGTGAAGGGCGAAATTGTGGAAATTTTGGCCGAAAACGGACAGTTGGTCGAGTATGGCCAGCCATTGTTCCTTGTGAAACCGGAGTAAAAAGCTTGTTTGAACCCTCTTTTGAGGGTTCGGCAAGACTACTCCCAGGGAGGATAAAGTCATGACATTTCAAAAAGTATTGATTGCGAATCGTGGAGAAATTGCGGTTCGTATCATTCGCGCTTGCCGCGAAATGAATATTTCGACAGTTGCCGTATATTCGGAAGCTGACAAGGATTCGTTACATGTGCGTCTCGCAGATGAGGCTTACTGTATCGGACCGACACTATCTAAGGACAGCTACCTTAATTTTACGAATCTGATGAGCGTTGCTACATTGACTGAATGTGATGCCATTCATCCAGGTTACGGATTTTTGGCGGAAAACGCAGACTTCGCTGAAATTTGCGAATCGTGTAATATTACGTTTATTGGTCCTTCTCCTGAAGCCATTAACAAAATGGGAGATAAGGCCGTAGCCAAGCAGACCATGAAGGATGCCGGAGTTCCGGTTATTCCGGGTTCAGACGGGCTGGTTGAGGATTTGCAGGATGCGATCAGCATCGCACGTGATATCGGATATCCGGTAATTATCAAGGCCACAGCAGGTGGCGGAGGTAAAGGTATTCGTATCGCCGAAGATGAGGATAACCTCATTCAGCAAATCACTACCGCTCAGCAGGAGGCGCAAAAAGCATTTGGCAATGCGGGTGTCTACCTAGAAAAATACTTGACCGGTATGAAACACGTGGAAATACAGATCATAGCGGACAAGCATGGTAATGTTGCCCATTTGGGCGAACGGGACTGCTCTGTGCAGCGTCGTCGTCAGAAGTTATTGGAGGAAGCACCATGTCCTGTACTATCGCAGGATGTTCGTGAAGAAATGGGTCAGGCAGCTGTTCGTGCAGCTTTGGCCGTTCAATACTCTGGTGCAGGTACTCTCGAATTTTTGCTTGGCCCGGACAATAATTTCTATTTCATGGAAATGAATACACGTATTCAGGTAGAACATCCAGTAACAGAAATGATTACTGGTGTAGACCTGATTAAGGAAATGATTTCTGTCGCTGAAGGACATCCGCTTTCCTTTACGCAGGAAGAAGTCACCATCAATGGCTGGGCGATAGAGTGTCGTATTAATGCTGAGGATCCGGATCGTAATTTTATGCCTGCACCGGGTAAAATCGGATTTTATCTGCCTCCAGGCGGTCCTGGAGTACGGGTAGACAGCGCAGCATATCCAGGTTATAGCATTCCTCCTTATTATGACTCTATGATCGCCAAGCTGATTGTGTGGGCACCTACACGGCAAGATGCAATTGCCAAAATGAAGCGGGCTTTGTCTGAGTTTGCTATTGAGGGCATACCCACAACGATTTCTTTTCATCAGCGCTTGCTAGAGCATCCTACCTTTATTAAAGGCGATTTTGATATTAAATTTTTGGAGGAAAACGAAGTTTAATCGGTATATTTCCTCAGTTTGTCATAATGAACGCCAAATGATATAGTATGGATAATAAGTGAGCATGTCTGCTTTGAAATCCAAAGCTGGAATGAAACTTATTTTGACCGAAAGGTGTTGAAGGTATGAGCACAGTGCCAACCGAATTCGAACGTACAGAAATTGGGGAGATTCAAATTGCCCCAGAAGTTATTGAAGTCATTGCCGGACTGGCTACCGTTGAGGTACCGGGCGTTGCGGGAATGAGTGGCGGATTTGCTGGTGGGTTTGCCGAATTGCTAGGCCGCAAAAATTTATCTAAAGGTGTAAAAGTGGAAGTCGGACAGCGTGAAGCTGCTGTAGACGTCTCCGTCATTATTGAGTACGGTAACCGTCTGCCTGAGGTGGCTGCTGCTATTCAGCATAATGTTAAGCGTTCGATTGAGAACATGACAGGTCTTAACGTTGTTGAAGTGAACGTGCAAATTCATGATGTTCAATTCAAAAGTGCCGAAAAAGTAGAAGAGCCGGAAGTGCTGGGCGCCGGACGGGTTAAATAGAGCGATACTTTGTACAAACCCCCGACCCTTATGGGTCGAGGGTTTACTCTAATTTAAGGAGGCTGTGCGTTTCGTGGCTAAAGTTATGGACAGACTTCTGCTGTTCTTGTACAGCTTAAGTATCGGAATTATTTCCATTCTCGCCATCCTCCTCCTGAGCGGGGCCATTCCGAATGTTTTAAGTATTGAGGATGAGCGAGTGGTGTGGTTTACCAGCCTGATTATTGCAGGGGTTCTGTTGTTATTGAGTCTTCGTTTTTTTTATATCTCTATTCGACGGAACCAAACCGTACAGCATTCTATTGATCAACGAACGGAATATGGTGACATTCAGATTTCAGTGGACACCATTGAAAATTTGTGCCTCAAAGCAGCTTCCCGATTTCGCGGGATGCAGGATTTGAAAGCACGCGTTCGCGTGTTGGAATCGGGACTTGATATTACGATTCGGGCGGTTGTAGACGGGGAAAGCTCCATTCCGGTGTTAACCTCCGAGGTACAAAAGGGGGTACACGATCATGTGGAAGAAATTACAGGAATTCCTGTGTCCAATGTGTCGGTGTACATCGCTAATGTTTCTCAGTCACCCAGCTTTAAGAGTCGTGTGGAATAGAGGTGATTTTCCCTGATGCCCTGGAAAGAAATATGGGGAAGTTACAAGGGCCGGATCATGGGGATCACGGCTGGTATTTTTTTCGGTTTTATTTATTTGTGGGCAGGCTTTTGGAATTTGTTGTTCTTTGCATTGATGGTGTTCATCGGATATACGCTAGGAAGACGTAGCGATTCAGCGCTTGGTTCATTCCTCCCTTGGAAGGAATGGGGCGATTGGTTGTCGCAGCGTTGGCGTCCTTTTAAATGAACCCTGTGATACGTGTTCTCCAAAATAGAGCTGTAGCTTCTTTGCGCCCAACGTTTTGGAGGATGCGTTCACAGGTTTTTTTGTGGAAATTGGTTAGAATGAAAAATAGATATAGGCAAGCGTAGGAGGCAGGGCATGAAAAGACGTCTGGCGAGGGAATTAGCGGTACAGAGTATGTACCATATGGAAATGAATGAAGTGGATGCGGCAGCAGCCGTGGACATGTTGCTTCAGGAAGCCGCTGAGGAAAACGAAGCGGAAGTTGTCGTTAAAAACGCGGCAGTGTTAAGAGCGTATGTTTTGGAGCATGTGCGGGGTACGTGGGAGCACAAGGAAGCCATTGATGGGCTGTTGGTGGATTATCTTAAAGGCTGGCAGATCAGCAGACTTTCACGTGTAGATCGTCAAATTTTGAGACTTGCGGCATATGAGATGATTTTCCGTGAGGATGTTCCAGCTAAGGTAGCTGTTAATGAAGCGATTGAATTGTCGAAGCACTTTGGTACCGAGGAATCCGGTAAATTTGTTAATGGTGTACTGGGACGAGTGATTCAAGAACTGGAGCAATTGAAAGCACGTTTTTAAGTAGAGACTACTGAATCAGGTTGGAGAGTGGATAAACATGTCAGCACCGATCATTGATGGTAAACAAATCTCTCAGGATATTCGCGCAAGCATTCAGCAAGAGGTCATTCGTCTGAAAGAGCACCGGTTTCAGCCGGGACTGGCTGTTGTATTGGTAGGCGAAGATCCCGCTTCGCAGGTATATGTTAAAAACAAGGAAAAGGCATGCCATGATCTCGGCTATTACTCAGAGGTTCACCGGTTAACAGCAGATACTTCGCAGGAAGCATTGCTGGAACTGGTGGACAAGCTGAACCATCAAAGTACTATCCATGGAATTTTGGTACAACTGCCGTTGCCAAAGCATATTCATGAAAAAGCTGTCATTAACGCGATTGCAGTGGAGAAGGATGTGGATGGATTTCATCCGGTGAACGTAGGAAATTTGGTCATCGGTGACGATAGTCTATTGCCTTGTACTCCTGCTGGAGTCATTGAGTTAATCAAGCGTGCTGGAGTGGAGATAGCTGGTAAACATGCGGTAGTTATTGGTCGCAGTAATATCGTAGGCAAGCCAGTGTCTTTATTGTTGCAGCGTGAAAATGCTACGGTTACGATGTGCCACTCCCGTACAGCGAATATCGCGGATCTAAGTCGACAAGCGGATATCTTAGTCGTTGCGATCGGCAAAGCCAACTTTATTGATGCTTCGTTCGTGAAGCCCGGAGCGGTAGTGATAGATGTGGGGATGAACCGTCTGGAGAACGGAAAGTTGGCGGGGGACGTTGATTTTGAGAGCGTGAAGCAAGTGTCTGGTCCGATTACGCCTGTTCCCGGCGGAGTAGGCCCGATGACAATTACGATGCTGATGCAAAATACGCTTGTAGCGGCCAAGCGGTCGCACGGTTTGGCATAAGGGCAGCTGCCTGTGGCTGAACAACGTATTTACTCTATAAAGGACCTGAATCGTTATATCCGGATGAAACTGGAATCGGATCAGGTGCTGTCTGATGTATGGATACGCGGGGAAATTTCTAATTTTACGCATCATTCGAGTGGTCACATGTACTTTACGCTCAAGGATGAGGGGAGTCGCATACGTTCGATTATGTTTGCAACCCATAATCAGCGGCTCCCTTTCGTACCGAAAGAAGGTACGCGTGTTATTGCCCGGGGAAACGTATCCGTGTACGAACGAGATGGACAATATCAGTTTTATGCAACTCAAATGCAGCCTGACGGCATAGGGAGCCTTTATCTGGCTTACGAACAGCTCAAGCAAAAGCTGGATGCAGAGGGACTGTTTGATACTGCTCGTAAGCGTAATCTCCCTGCCCATCCGGCAACCATTGGCGTGATTACGTCACCGACCGGAGCGGCTGTGCGTGATATTATTACGACACTTCAACGGCGATACCCGCAGGCTGGAATTGTGTTGTATCCTGTGCTCGTACAAGGAAAAGGTGCCGCACCCTCGATAATCAAGGCAATTGAAGCTATGAATCGTATGCAAGAGGTTCAGGTGATGATCGTCGGACGGGGAGGTGGCTCGTTGGAAGAACTGTGGGCTTTTAATGAGGAAGCGGTTGCGCGCGCCATTTACGCATCGGTCATTCCGGTTATTTCGGCAGTTGGACACGAAACGGATTTTACTATTGCCGATTTTGTGGCTGACTTGCGTGCGGCAACGCCAACCGCAGCAGCCGAGTTGGCTGTGCCTAATCAGGCAGAGCTACGGGATCAGCTGCTCCAACGTGAGCAACGGTTGCGCAACGCCCTCCGGCAGCGGCTGGAAACCAGCCGTGAACGCTTGGCGAGGCTTCAGCGTTCGCCAGTTCTGCTGCACCCACGCCGTTATATGCTACAGCATGCAGAGCGAATGGACATGCTGCATCAGCGGCTGATTCGCGCAGCGGGTAACCGTTCGCGTTTGAACGCAGAAAAGAACGCACGTATGCGTCAGGTACTAGAGCGGTTTAATCCGCGTGAACAAATTCGTTCGGCACGCAAGCAGACGGATATGGCGCAACGTCAGCTGGAGTCTGCGATGCGTGCTATTACGAAAACGGGACGGCAGCAGTTGCACACGGGAATTCGTCAGCTGGATGCGCTGAGCCCACTCAAAGTCATGGCCCGAGGCTATAGCTTGGTATACGATGAGCAGGAGAAACGGCTGATTAAGTCGCTCAAAGACGTACAGCCGGGAGATTCCATCAAGATTAAAGTAAGTGATGGGCAGTTGGACTGCCAAGTATGGGGAATGAAGGAGGACGCGAAGCACGGTGGCGAATGAAACGGAATTGAATTTTGAAGCGGCTATGGCCGCTCTTGAAGAAATTGTCGGACAACTGGAGCATGGAGACGTTCCTCTGGAGCAAGCCATTGATTTGTTCCAGCGGGGGATGAAGCTGTCTCAGCTTTGCAGTCAGAAGCTGGAGCAGGTTGAACGTAAAATTGAAATGATCGTGGAAGAGGATGGAGATTTGCGCAAGAAGCCTTTTGGCGGTGGATTGGATGAAAACGGCGGTGAAGGGCTTGAATAGACCGTCGTTCAAGGAATATTTGACCGGGACGACGGATGTAGTTTCATCCGCACTGATTGAGCAGTTCCCGGTCGATTGGAACATTCCCGCTGTTCTTCGAGAATCCATGAATTACTCACTTACCGCAGGCGGAAAACGGCTGCGGCCTCTGCTTGTGATCGCTGCTGCTGAAGCATTCGGTGGAAGTAGGGAAGCTGCGCTGCCAGTGGCATGTGCGGTAGAAATGGTACATACGTACTCCCTCATTCATGACGACTTGCCAGCCATGGATGATGATGATTATCGGCGAGGTAAGCTGACGAATCATAAGGTATACGGCGAGGCGGTTGCTGTCCTTGCGGGTGATGCTTTGTTGACCCATGCCTTTTACAGCATTGTGCAAGCAGGACGGCGTCACGGTGTTTCATCCGATGCGCTATTGTCCATTGTCGAGGATTTGTCCGAAATGAGTGGCGCGCGGGGCATGGTAGGCGGACAGGTTGCCGATATGTCAGGCGAGCAAGGAATGACGGGGATCGAGGAACTGGAATATATCCATCTTCATAAAACTGCTGATTTGATTATTTTCTCGCTCTTGGCAGGTGGACGGATTGGTGGGGCGGACAAGAGTCAATTAGAGGCGCTTCGCCGCTTTGGACGAGACTTGGGGCTGGCTTTTCAGATACAGGACGATATACTGGACCTCATAGGCGATGAGAGCAAAATGGGTAAGAAAACGCAAAGTGATGTTGAACAGGAGAAGGTTACCTATCCGTATTTCATTGGTATGGACGCATCTTTGCAGCAGGTGGAGGAACTCACCGCATCTGCTAAAAAAGTGATAACAGAGAGCGGTATTCCCGATTCTTCTCGTTTGCTGGAGATAGCCGATTACCTGATGAAGCGTGATCATTAGTTGCCTTAGAGCTGTTTTGACTTGTCTGCGTTTAAGCACAGTCAAAAAGTGTGATATAATACTTGTTAACTTTACACACAAACTTGAAGGAAAGCGGGGAGATATGCGTGCTGCTTCCACACATAAAGCAACCAGGCGATCTGAAATCACTGTCGGTTGAGGAGTTGGCTTCTCTGGCCGAGGAAATCAGGAGCTTTTTGATTGAGAAGCTGTCCGTGACTGGGGGGCATCTGGCATCGAATCTGGGAGTGGTTGAGCTCACGATCGCCCTGCATTATTGCTATAACAGTCCGAAGGACAAGATGATTTATGACGTTGGGCACCAAGCCTACGTACACAAAATATTGACAGGGCGAATGGATCGTTTTGATACACTTCGTCAGCGTGATGGACTTTGTGGTTTTGTAAAAAGAAGCGAGAGTGAGCATGATGTTTGGGAAGCCGGTCATAGCAGCACTTCTCTGTCGGCCGCAATGGGAATGGCTTTGGCTCGAGATTTGAAGGGCGAGGACAATAAAGTCATTGCAATGATCGGAGACGGCGCGTTGACTGGGGGGATGGCCTTCGAAGCGTTGAATCATATCGGACATGAGCGCAAAAATTTAATGGTCATTCTGAATGACAACGAAATGTCCATAGCACCTAATGTGGGGGCCATGCATAATTATTTGAGTAAAATCCGCTCGGACCGTCATTATTTGCGAGCAAAAGATGAGCTGGAAGTCTTGCTGAAAAAAATACCCGCGATCGGCGGTAAACTTGCCAAATCGGCTGGCCGTGTCAAGGACAGTCTTAAATATATGATGGTGCCTGGTGTACTGTTTGAGGAGCTGGGACTTACGTATCTCGGTCCAGTGGACGGACATGATTTGCCGAAGCTAATCGAAACCTTCCAGCAGGCTGATAATGTCACTGGCCCTGTATTGGTGCATGTCGTAACCACCAAGGGCAAGGGCTATAAACCTGCAGAGGCAGATTCACACAAATGGCACGGAATCAGCCCTTACAAAATTGAATCGGGTCAGGTACTCAAAGCTGTAGGTAATCCGATGTATACGGAAATTTTCGGCCGAACGCTGATTGAGCTGGCTGAGCAGGATGAGCGCATCGTTGCGGTCACGCCTGCTATGCCTGGTGGATCAGGACTGGTACCGTTTAGTAAAGAGTTTCCTAGCCGTATGATTGACGTCGGCATTGCTGAACAGCATGCAGCTACCATGTGTGCTGCGTTGGCAATGGAAGGGCTGAAGCCGGTGTTTGCGGTGTATTCGACTTTTATGCAGCGTGCTTATGACCAGATTGTGCATGATATCTGTCGTCATAATGCGAACGTAATGTTCGCGATTGACCGTGCAGGTTTTGTTGGGGCTGACGGGGAAACTCATCATGGCGTGTTTGATGTGGCATTCCTACGTCATATCCCGAATCTTGTGCTTATGATGCCAAAGGATGAGAACGAGCTACGCCATATGATGAAAACAGCGCTCGACTATGAAGACGGTCCAATTGCTTATCGTTACCCGCGTGTTAATGTGGTTGGCGTGCCGTTGGATAAAGAATTACAGGCTATTTCCATCGGCAGTTGGGAGCTCCTGCGTAAGGGTGAGGGCTTTGCTGTAATTGCATCAGGACCGATGCTCCAGGTGGCGACAGAGGCTGCGGAGGCGATGAAACGTGAAGGGTTGCAAGTGGGCGTAGTGAATGCCCGTTTCCTGAAGCCTTTGGACGAGGATATGTTGCGTGAGCTGGCTCGTCAGCATACGAAGCTGATCGTATTGGAAGAAGCTTCTGAAGCAGGAAGCTTGGGTAGCGCTGTACTGGAATTTTACGCCAAAGCCGAAATACAAGAGGCGCAGGTGCGCCTAATGGGGATTCCCGATCTGTTCGTGGAGCATGGCTCCATTAAAGAGCAGCGTGCTGAAGTAGGGCTTACCATTGAAGATGTATGCTTAAAGCTGCGTAAATGGGCTGCTGAACCAGCATATGGCATGGGACAATCCGTATAGGGTAACTTGAAGCGAAGACCATGACGTTTATAAAAAGTATGACAAGAGCAGCCTGGCTGCCTAAAGGGAGATTAACATGTCTGTTCCGAAGGAACGCATTGATGTATTACTTGTAGAACAAGGCTTTTTTGAAAGCCGTGAAAAAGCTAAAGCTGCGATTATGGCTGGTCTAGTGCTGGCGGACAGCGAACGGATCGAGAAAGCGGGCATGAAGGTACCACGCGCCAGCGAGCTTAAAGTTAAGGGTTCGGTGCATCCGTATGTAAGCCGTGGTGGATTAAAGCTAGAGAAGGCCATTCGTCAATTTGAGCTGAATATGAAGGGCAGGACAATGCTGGATATCGGCTCGTCCACTGGAGGTTTTACGGATTGTGCACTTCAGCATGGAGCGGAATACGTATACGCCATTGATGTGGGTTATAATCAGCTGGATTGGTCGCTTCGTAATGATGAACGCGTATGCGTAATGGAGAAAACGAATTTCAGATATATGACACCTGCGGATTTGAATGGTTCTGTCCCGAATTTCGCAAGTATTGACGTTTCGTTTATTTCATTACGTATTATTTTGCCCCCGTTGCTTGCCTTGTTGCATCAACCTGCTGATATTGTAGCTCTAATCAAGCCGCAATTCGAAGCTGGACGCGAAAAGGTCGGGAAATCCGGTGTGGTCCGTGATCCTGCTACGCATAAAGAAGTGTTGCAGACCATTCTGATGTTTGCGCATGAGCTTGGACTTACGCTGCAAGGTTTGGCTTATTCGCCTATTACAGGTGGAGAAGGCAATATTGAATTTTTAGCGCATTGGCGTTTGGATGGGCTTCCTGCTGCAGAATCGCAGCTGGAGAAGATGGATTTCAGACCACTAATTGAACGTACCGTTCAGGAAGCCGGTCAGACTTTTAATAATGGTCCATCGCGTAAGTAACATTCAGGGGTTCTCCATGAGTTCTGTGAACTTAAGGGAACCTCTTTTTGGTGTGAGGGATTGATTATAGAACTCACGTTCGCCTATAATGAGATGTACAAAGGAAAAGGAATTTTACATCTTGTCCTAGAATATGTCCATGAGGTGATCGGTCCATGGACACAAGATATGATACGATTATCATCGCTGTAATCGGGGTGATATTAGGGATATGGGCTTTATATAGCCTGCGTGCCTGGTTGAAGGAGCCAGGGCCGCTTGTGCTAAAGACAATACCGATTAACGAGGATTTGGATGAAGGGCCTGCTATAGATATACTCGAAGAAGCAGGTTATGAAGTAGTCGGTGGGAAAATGAAAATACCGCTTGCTTTTAAAGTGAATGGACATACCGTGTATAGCCGTTTGTTTATAGACTACGTGGCTGTACGAAACGGTTCGACATATATGGTCAAAACGTCACGCCGCAAGAAACCAATGGAGTGGAGTGGTCCTGATTTACGGGACAGGCTCATGCCGTATTTGTTGCTCTATCCGGGTTGCGCGGGTGTATTGTACGTTGATACGGACGAGCGAAGTATTCGCCTTATTACATTAGTGGAAGACCTCGAAGAAGAGGAATATGAAGGTTAATCCATAGGAGGATTATATGAAGGGTCAACGACATATTAAAATTAGGGAAATTATTTCACAACATGAGATTGAGACGCAGGATGATCTGGTTGAAGCATTGCGTAAGGCTGGTTTTCAGGTCACACAGGCGACCGTATCGCGTGATATCAAGGAGCTGCTGCTGATCAAGGTTCCAATGGACGATGGCAGATATAAATATTCAATGCCTTCAGATCAGCGCTACAATCCGGCCCAGAAACTGAAACGTACGTTGGTCGATAACTTTTTGCATATTGACTACACAACCAATCTGATTGTGATGAAGTGTCTGCCGGGAACAGCCAACTCGATTGCTGCTTTATTGGACAATATTGAATGGTCCGAGATTATGGGTACGATTAGCGGAGATGACACCATTTTGATTATTTGCCGATCGGAAGAAAACAGCGAAGCTATCGTGAATCGTCTTATGGGCTATATTTCCTAATTATAATGGCTACGCATATTAGGCGTTTTAATTTGTACATCATAGAGGTGAAAGAACGATGCTGGTCACTTTGTCTATACGGAATTTGGCGGTCGTAGAGGCCGTCGATGTTCATTTTTATAAAGGGTTTCATGTCTTGAGCGGGGAAACAGGTGCTGGTAAATCCATTATTATCGATGCGCTTGGGCTGATTGCAGGCGGTAGGGGCTCTGCTGATCTAGTACGTTACGGTTGTGATAAAGCAGAGATGGAAGCCTTGTTTGAGCTGCCGGTAAAACATCCAGTTTGGAATACACTTGAGGAACAAGGGATTAAGGCTAATGCGGAGGAGCATTTGCTGATTCGTCGCGAACTTACGGTTCAGGGGAAAAGCTCTTCTCGAATTAACGGTCAGATGGTTAATTTAACGATGCTGCGTGAGGTAGGTGAGCAACTCGTCAATATCCACGGGCAACATGAGCATCAAAGCCTGCTACGTGCAGATCGCCATCTGGCACTGCTGGATACGTTCGGTGATTCGGTGATCGGTCCAGTCAAAACGCTTTACCGTGAGCGTTACAATGCTTTTGTCAAAGCGGAAAAAGAAGTAAGAGAACTGCAAAGCTCCAGTCAAAAGGCTTATCAGCTTTTGGATATGTACCGATTTCAATTAGAAGAGATCGCTGCGGCGGAGTTGAAATTGGGAGAAGATGAATTATTGGCAGAGGAACGGGTCAAGCTATCCCATAGTGAGAAAATGATGGATGGGATATCAGGAGCATACGAACTGCTAAGCGGCAGAGGTGGGCTGGATACGATCAATAACGTATTGTCCAGATTGAACGATGTCCAAAGCTATGACAGCAAAAGCCTTCAGCCTATTGCGGAGCAGATTCAGTCTGCTTTTTACCAGTTAGAGGACGCAGCATTCCAATTACGTTCTTATCGTGAGGATATTGAATTTAATCCAGGCAAGCTGCATGAAGTGGAGCAACGTTTGAATCAAATTACCGGATTACAGCGAAAATATGGTGATAGTATAGAGCAGATTTTGGAATACTATAGCCGTATTGAGCAGGAAACCGATCTGCTGGAAAATAAAGATGAGCGGCTGGAGCAGCTCATTGCAAAACGGGATGAGTTGCTTTCCGATTTGCTGGAGATTTCAGAAGAGCTTACAGAAGCACGTGAAATTTGTGCTGAAGAGCTAGCAGAGCAAGTGGAGCAGGAGTTAAAAGACCTACAGATGGAAAGAACGTCACTCAAGGTGCGCATTGATCCAATTGAAGATCCACGCGGATATGAGTATAAAGGTCTGAAGGTAAGACCTACCAAGCAAGGCATTGATAATGCGGAATTTCTTATTTCCCCCAATCCAGGTGAGCCACTACGTCCACTTGGTAAGATCGCTTCAGGCGGTGAGCTATCACGTATCATGTTGGCGATGAAAAGTATTTTTGCGCGTCATGATCAAATTCCAGTACTCATTTTTGACGAGGTGGATACCGGGGTGAGTGGTCGTGCAGCTCAATCCATTGCCGAGAAGCTATATCGTTTATCTTCCGTTTGTCAGGTGTTTTCCATTACTCATTTGCCACAGGTGGCATGTATGGCAGACCATCAGTACCTTATTGAGAAAAATGTTCATGATGGACGGACCATGACTCAAATTGAGGGACTTACGGAGAACGGACGTGTCAAGGAATTGGCACGGATGCTGGGCGGCGTGGAAATTACCGAAAAAACATTGCATCACGCACAGGAAATGCTGAATTTGGCGGAAGGAAAGAAAGCCTGAAAAGAGCGGCTGGCGTAATGTTTAACAGTTATAAAAGCCTGGGGGCAAGGTTACCTTATAGGTACGCAATTGGCGACCACCTTTACTCGTCAAGCGAAAGAAGCAAAGGGAGCGTGACAGCCATTGAATTTTTACTCCAGGATCAAATTGCTCGGTCTTTTGCTTGTTTTTCTTATGTGTTCTATCGGTAACGCTCAGTATGTGCAAGCAGCGCTGCCTCCACAAGCTTCTTTGGATTTGTTCGGCTCTAAAAGCATGAGGACAACCCAAGAAAGTGTAGTCCCCGATTTAAAAGTATACCCGGGGGGGCAGACGATTGGGGTCAAAGTAAAATCTTCAGGAGTGCTTGTCGTCGGTCACCATATCATTCAGGAAAGTAATGATCGTAAGGTGTCACCTGGTGAAACAGCAGGGATTCGCCTAGGGGATCGAATTACACACATGAACGGCAAGCCACTCAATAGCCTGGCAAGGGTTGCTGAGGCAGTAGACGAAGCAGGTAAGAACAAAAAACCGCTCGACATCACGCTTTGTCGAGGGGAGCAGACCATTTCCACCAAGTTAACACCAGCATATGATCAAGATGATAAAGCGTGGCGGCTTGGGTTGTATATTAGGGACTCGGCTGCAGGTGTAGGTACATTAACGTTTTACGCACCGGACCAGGGTGTATATGGGGCCTTGGGTCACGTAATTACCGATATGAATACCCAAACCCCTATTGTCGTGGGGAGCGGAGAGATTGTGCAATCCAATGTGACGTCAATTGCGAAAAGCCAAAGTGGGGAACCAGGAGAAAAACGCGCTCATTTTCTCAAAGATCATCGGGTATTAGGAAATATTGAACGAAATACGAATTTCGGAATCTTTGGGAAAATGTCAGATGAGCCGCAATATGGATTGTATTCGACTCCTATTCCAGTGGCTCTTGCGAATGAAGTAAAAGAAGGACCGGCAGAAATTTTAACTGTGCTGGAAGGTCAACAAATTCAGCGGTTTCAGGCGGAAATTGTACACATCTCTCAGCAGGACAAACCGGCAACCAAAGGACTTGTGATACGCATTGTAGATCCAAAGCTACTGGATAAGACCGGGGGAATCGTGCAAGGAATGAGCGGTAGTCCGATTATCCAAAATGGTAAGCTTATCGGGGCTGTGACACATGTATTTGTGAATGATCCTAAATCAGGTTACGGTTGTTTTATCG
>NZ_WUDQ01000640.1:0-1979 GCF_009827695.1 Paenibacillus sp. OT2-17
TGCGTTCAAGCTGCCTTTGTGCTCTAACAGACCGAAGATGTCCTCACTCACACATTCAGTTTCCTCAAAGTGGTAGCTTCCTCGCTCTAAAGCGGGAGTCTGAAATGTAAGCTGACCGCCCCCTTTTAGACTGGGAATGACACTGTCCTCAAACGACCAGGATTCACCTGTATGCCGCTTGAGGACCTCACGGACAATGACATAGGGTAACGGAAGAAAACCAGGAATGCTGAGGCTCAGCTTTACATGCACCTGATCTCCCGCATGCAGCAGTTCTCCAAACTCCGAGCCTTGCGAAAGCTGCCGGGAGCCTTGCACACGGCGAACTCCGCTCAGACCAACGATCCATAAATAAACGATTAACAGCGTAACCATAGACAACAGCATGACCGACGTCTTGCCGCCCTGAAACAACAAATATAGCAGGCACACCACCCATATGACCACCAGAAGCCAGATGCGGCCTGACAGCCGGGGAAGCCTGCGCTTCCTTTTGACCATATTCATTCCCTAAGGACGCTCCATTCGTACGGGTACATGAACCTGCCGAAGGACAGCTTGGAGCACGGACTGAGCATTGGAACTATCCAGACGCGCCTCGGGACGCAGCAACAAACGATGCGTTAGCACATAAGGTGCCAGCGCCTTCACATCATCAGGCAGCACATAGTCACGGTTGTCCAGAAAAGCGTATGCCTTCGCAGCCATTACAAAAGCAAGCGCCGCCCGGGGGCTAGCTCCCAGCAGCACGGATGGATGTTCTCTTGTCGCACGCACGATATCAAGTAAATAGGACGTCACTGCTTCGTCCATATAAATTCCTCTAATTTCCTGCTGGATGTCAGCAACCTGCTCCATATGAGCTACAGCCTCCAGACGGTCTGCTGGCTGGCCTGCCTGATGATGAAGCAGCATGTTTCGCTCCGTCTCCATGTCAGGATAACCCAAGCTGATTTTGAGCATAAAACGATCTAACTGTGCTTCCGGCAACATATAAGTGCCTTCAAAATCAATCGGATTTTGTGTCGCACACAGCATAAAAGGATGAGGCAACATATGCGTGTCCCCATCCACCGTCACACTGCGTTCCTCCATAACCTCCAGCAGAGCCGACTGGGTTTTCGTCGTCGCTCGGTTAATTTCGTCCGCCAGCAAAATATTAGTCATCACAGGACCCGGACGGAAATAAAAACGCTCGTCCCGTGGATGAAATATGGATACCCCTGTAATATCACTCGGGAGAATATCAGGATTACATTGAACACGGCGGTAATCGCCGCGCATGGATTTGGCAAGAGCCTTGATCATTTGCGTTTTCCCCGTACCCGGAACGTCCTCGATCAGAATGTGTCCACCCGCCAGCATAGCCGTAAGCAGTAATTTTATTTCAAAGGATTTACCTAATATACATGATTCCAGATTAGAACGGATTGCAGATACAATCTGCACAGATTCTTGACGTACGGGCATAGCTCTGTAAACCTCCTAGATAGCAACATGTTTCCTATTATTGTACATGAAGGTGGGCACAGAGTACACTCAACCCCCTGCCCGTATTATTCATACTCCATCCTTCTTTCGATCTTTCATGTGCCGAACAATTAAAAACCCTTCGGACATTAATCCGAAGGGCACATGTATACAGTTATTTATTTTACTATGTCAAATCTAAAGTACGCTGCCTTTATATGCTTCCTTTTGGACGAACAAACAAGCATGCCAGAAAAGAGAAAATAATCGCAGAGGAAATTCCTGCACTTGTCAGACTAAAGATCCCTGTAATGACACCCAACCATCCGTCCTTCTCCAATTCGGTTAATGCGCCGTGTACAAGTGAGTTACCAAAACTGGTAATTGGAATAGTCGCACCCGCCCCTGCAAATTTAATAAGCGGATCGTATATCCCAACAGCATCAGCAATTGCACCTGCAACTACCAACGTACTCATCGTATGTGCCGGCGTCATTTTGAACACATCC
>NZ_WUDQ01000641.1:0-1977 GCF_009827695.1 Paenibacillus sp. OT2-17
TGCGGTGTTTT
Organism: Paenibacillus sp. OT2-17; assembly: GCF_009827695.1. Classification (NCBI taxonomy): domain Bacteria; kingdom Bacillati; phylum Bacillota; class Bacilli; order Caryophanales; family Paenibacillaceae; genus Paenibacillus; species Paenibacillus sp. OT2-17. The sequence continues at coordinate 12 of NZ_WUDQ01000641.1, forward strand.
TGTAGGTTGTGCAGCCAGTGATTATGGGAGGTCCATGAGTGGGCAGGGGCTAAATGCGCAGGTTCTTATGGGAGGGTCGCCTTCAATTCTATCCGCTCGGATTTCGTATCTGCTAAATTTGAAAGGTCCTTCTTTGGCTATTGATACCGCATGTTCTTCCTCTCTGGTGGCTATTGCTGAAGCCTGCAACAGTCTCCTTTTAGAAACAAGTGACCTTGCTTTGGCAGGCGGAGTCATGATTATGGCTGGTCCGGGGATGCATGTTATGACTAGCAAGGCAGGAATGCTGTCCAAGGATGGACGGTGCTTTACCTTTGATGCCCGTGCAAACGGGTTTGTTCCCGGAGAAGGAGTTGGGGTCATTTTATTAAAACGGCTCTCTGATGCAGTCAGAGACAAGGACTCCATATATGGAGTTATTCGGGGATGGGGAATGAACCAGGATGGAAAAACCAACGGAATAACTGCCCCAAGTGTAAATTCACAAATCTCGCTGGAAAAAGACGTATATCGACGGTTTAACATTCATCCCGAAACCATCTCCATGATAGAGGCCCACGGAACAGGAACAAAGCTGGGTGATCCTATCGAGGTGGAGGGACTTACGGAATCATTCCGATCCTATACAAGCAAGAAGGGCTATTGCGCATTGGGGTCACTGAAAAGCAATATGGGTCATATGATGACTGCGGCCGGAGTGGCCAGTGTGATGAAAGTGCTGCTGGCCATGAAGCACCACCAATTGCCGCCTACCATTCATTTCGAATCCTTAAATGAGCATATTTCTCTGGAGGATAGCCCGTTCTATATTAACACCAGCCTGCAAAGCTGGGAGCCCGAACCGGGAGTACCCCGGCGTGCGGGCGTAAGTTCTTTCGGATTTAGCGGTACTAACGCTCATATGGTTATTGAAGAATATGTTCCTGTAGTCTCTGCGGTGAATCTACCCCCAGTGGGTAAAGACAACCCGGGACTATTTGTGCTGTCCGCTAAAAGTGAACAATCCTTGAAAACCTATGCAGCAGATATGATGAATTTTGTTAAGTTGCACGAAAGCGTTAATCTCACGGACCTGACCTATACCTTGCAAGTGGGAAGAGAGGCCATGGACTGGCGTCTCGCGTTTTTGACGGATTCAAGAGAAAATCTGATAGATGAACTTGAACATTTTATTAACGGAAACTCGTCGGAAAAAGTGCTGATCGGCCGTGTGAACTATGCAGGTGGCGGAATCGAACTCTTGGATTCGCACGAAGACACCGGAACCCTGGTTCGGGCCTGGACTGAGAAGAAAAGACTTGATAAGGTAGCCAAATTGTGGGCCAATGGCGCAAGCATTGAATGGGACGCACTTTATGGAGATATCAAGCCCAGACGAATCAGTCTGCCGACCTATCCTTTCGAAAGGGCACGCTATTGGTTATCCGAAACAGACACTGGACAAGGCAGTGTAAATCTGGCTATGACTGCCCAAATTCATCCTTTATTGCATCAGAATATTTCCGATCTCTCCGGACAACGTTATAGCTCTACTTTTACAGGCCGGGAATTTTTCCTGTCAGACCACAGAATCAAGGGTCAACAAACATTACCCGGGGTGGCTTACCTCGAAATGGTGCGAGCAGCTGTAGAAGAGGCAGTGGGGGCCGTAGTAGAAAGCGAGACCCATATTCAGCTGAAAAATATCGTATGGGCTCGGCCTGTGGTTGTAGCAGACGGACCGGTCAGGGTACTCATCAGTCTATATCCCCAGGACAATGGAGAGATTGCGTTTGAAATATGCAGCGGGATGGAAGGAGCCGACGCTGAGGGCATTATACACAGTCAGGGAATGGCTGTGTTGGAGAGGGCTGGCGAGCTACAGTATCTGGACCTGAATGTCTTACGGGCAGACTGTACCCGCACACCACTTTCTCCAAGCCAATGCTATGAAGCTTTCAGAGCCATGGGGATAGACTATGGACCC
>NZ_WUDQ01000642.1:0-1976 GCF_009827695.1 Paenibacillus sp. OT2-17
CAAACATAAACGAATACTCTATGCATTACATAGATTCTGGTGAAGGAATGGCCATCCTATTCATTCACCCTCCAGTACTCACAAGCTTAAATTTTACACACCAATTCCAAGAGTTATCATCCGATTTTCGAACTATAGCTTTTGATATCAGAGGACACGGTAAAAGTCAGCCTTCCGAACAAACGGTTACTTATCCTCTCATCGCCCTGGATATTAAACATTTGATGGACCGGATGAGCTTAGATAAAGTATTTTTGTGTGGATATTCTACCGGAGGCTCGATAGTACTTGAGTTCCTCTTGACTTATCCAGATCGGGCATGGGGAGGCATTGTTATCAGTGGAATGTCGGAAGTAAACGAATGGCGACTAAGAAACAAAATTTCATTGGGCCTTGCTCTTTCCAAAATCGGCGCAGTCGGTACGCTTGCCCTTTCTATTGCTTGGTCACAAACGAAACAGCTATCTTTGTTCCGTAAGTTATTCAACGATGCGAAGCAGGGAAATCCCAGGAATGTCGAACAATATTACCGTTACAGCTTGAAGTACAACTGCACCTCTCGGCTCAAGGAAATCCAGCTTCCTGTCCTGCTCGTTTATGGTGAAGAAGATAAGCACTTTCATCCCTATGCCAAAATATTGCATCAACAATTACCAAATAGTGAGCTGGTTTTCCTTAAGAAAGCTGATCATCGCCTTCCTACGAAGGCCGCCAGATTATTGAATGAACTGATCAAGCAGTTCGTAGATCGCTTTTAACCACTGAGGCCAACCCTACGAATAAATCCATATACACCTATGCATCCACTCTAAAAATATAGTTTTATCCCATGTGAATATACATTTTATACTAAAATCATATATAGTTTAGGAAGGATAGAAATGTTTCTGCTACTAAATCCGAAGGGGTGTAAAAAAGAAATGCTAAAGCGTATTCAAAATCTTTTCGTTATCCCTAACTACCCATTGTTCATGATCTGCATGTTATTGCAAGGCATGGCTATATCCATCAGCGCACCTTTTTTAGCTGTATATTTTACAAGTACACTTGGCGTATCTGTGGGAACCTTTGGTGTGTTTACAGCGGTGACTTTGATTTGTGGCATATGGATAAGCTCTCTGATTGCCAAACGTTCTGATACCGGATTAGATCGTAAACAAATTTTGGTGATTTGTACGTTATTTAATGCCGTAGCATTTGCAGGATATCTTGTAATCCAAAATTTTTATGTACTTTTTGTTTATATGACGATCTTTACGGCCATTGGTGCTCCTGGGATGCCGCAGTTATTTGCCAGTGCACGTGAAGCAGTAGATCGCAGTAAATCTGCGGATCACGCCTTTGCTAATTCAACGCTTCGGTCTATGTTTTCTCTTGGCTTTATTACCGGGCCGCTTTTTGGTTCCTTTTTGATTGCACATACGGGCTTTAAAGGTATCTTTATGGGAACGACCTCTATTTTTGTTCTCATTGCTGTTCTTTTATTCTTTTTTATCCAGCAGCCTCCCGCTCAGCTTAAACATAAGAATCAACTTTCACTTCATAACATTACATTACATAAAAATATTGAGATTCTGATCCCCTTTTTAGTTCTTACTCTGCTCTATACGTCTCACTGGATGAATAGTTTAAATATTTCTTTGTTCATCATTCACAATTTAAAAGGTGACACGAGTGACGTTGCTCTAGTATCCAGTATTTGCGCCATTTTAGAAATCCCCTTGATGCTCATGCTAGGCGTACTAGCAGCTAAATACTCCAACCGTTTGCTTGTATTTTTAGGGGCATTAACAGGAGTTGTCTATTATATCCTTGTTATTATGTCTACGGAGATGTGGCAGCTATTCGTGGGGCAACTTCTTCTAGCCTTCTTTGTTGCAGTGATTTCTGCCATTGGCATTAGTTACATGCAGGATTTGTTGCCCTCTCTTCCATGGTACGCATCGACGCTATATTCCAATGCGACAACCATCGGA
>NZ_WUDQ01000643.1:0-1973 GCF_009827695.1 Paenibacillus sp. OT2-17
GGAAGCAGCGGCTCCATATCAGATACGTCTGCATCTGGTAATCAGGAGAGTGTAAGTACAGATCAGGGAGCCATCGATGATGAGCAGGCGGTTGTCACTTCACCGTCAACGTCTACTAGTGAGGACGGTTCAAGTTCTTCACAGGCAAATGTTGTTCAGGTAAAGGCTTCAACCTCCATGCGTGGGGCATGGATTTCTACCATTAATGGTGATTGGCCTTCTTCTGCTGCCCGAAGCAGCTCCGAGAAGCAAAAGCAGGAGTTTACTAAAATGCTCGATGATTTGCAGGGGATGGGCATCAATGCGGTATTTGTTCAGGTTCGTGCCAGCGGCGATGCGCTCTATCCGTCGAGTCTCGTACCATGGAGCAAGTATTTGACCAACACCCAAGGTAAAAATCCAGGCTATGATCCCTTGAAATTTATGATTAGCGAATCGCACAAGCGAGGGATGGAATTCCATGCCTGGTTTAATCCGTTCCGTGCGAATTCTACAGGAACAACCAGCGGCTTGGCTGCAAATCATGTGGCTAATCAACATCCAGACTGGATTGTTAAGAATGGTAGCCAATTGTACATCAATCCAGGAATTCCGGCTGCACGTCAGCATGTCATTACGGCGATTATGGAGGTCGTGAACGGATATGACATTGACGGCGTCCATTTGGACGATTATTTTTATCCTTACAGCGGGACTTTTGATGATGATGCGACCTTCAAAGCATATAATACCAACAAAATCTCTAGCAAGGGCGACTGGCGGAGAGATAATGTGAACAGTTTTGTTCGCGATTTGGGCAAAAGCATTCATGCCAGCAAGTCTAAAGTTCAATTCGGAATTAGTCCTTTTGGGGTATGGCGTAACAAATCTCAGGACTTAACGGGTTCAGACACGAAGGCAGGCGTTACAGCGTATGATACGACGTTTGCGGATGTAAGAACCTGGATTAACAAAGAATGGATTGATTATGTAGCTCCACAAATTTACTGGAGTATCGGTTTCCCAGCGGCGGGATATGACAAGCTTGTCGCATGGTGGTCCAATGAGGTCAAAAACTCAGATGTTAAGCTGTATATCGGTCATTCTCCTTATAAGATCGGCACCCCTGAAAAGGGCTGGCAAACGGCTCAAGAGCTAATTAAGCAGCTTGAACTGAACGAAGATTATAAACAGGTCAAAGGGGATATTTACTTTAGTGCACAGCATCTGCGTAAAAATCCATACGGACTCATTCAGCTTCTTCAAAATTATTATCAAATGTGATATAAATTGGATCATATAGGTTCTATTTGGGCCTCCGTTCTCATACATAAGCAGTAGAACTGCTTACTCCCAAGAGAACGGAGGTTTTTTGATCTATGCTGATCAATGCTGTGTTCCAGGGTGGAGGGGTTAAGGGAATTTCGCTGGCGGGTGCAGTTAAGGCTGCGGAGGAGCATGGAATTGTATTCAATCGTTTGGCAGGAACATCATCAGGTGCTATTGTAGCTGCTTTATTGGCTGCGGGATACTCTGCGGATGAAATGAAAGCCGTAATTGAGAAAACCCCCTTGGTCAAGTTGTTACGACGTTCTCCAGTGTTCAATATTAAGTGGGTTGGACCAGCAGCTCGTATCTTTCTTAAAAAAGGGCTCTACTCAGGGGAGGCACTGGAGCACTGGGTACGTGAGCTGTTACGAGCTAAGGGAGTGCGTACGTTCGCGGATTTACCTCCTGGCAAACTGCGCATTATTGCATCAGATATCACGAATGGACGCATTCTGGTGCTTCCTGAGGATATCAAACGTTTTGGTATCAATCCCTCTTCACTGGAGGTAGCTAAAGCCATTCGGATGAGCACAAGTATCCCTTATTTTTTTGATCCCGTTATGTTAAGGCTTGATTCTGCACTTGCCAAGGGAAAGACTTTTTCTCAGCAATTTGTATTTGTAGTTGATGGGGCTTTACTAAGCAATTTGCCGTTGTGGCTTTTT
>NZ_WUDQ01000644.1:0-1968 GCF_009827695.1 Paenibacillus sp. OT2-17
GAGCATCCGTAACTGTTTCAAATTGCTTACTCGATCGGCATCGGCTTTGGCATGATCGTTTTTTTTAATCACTTGTTCAAGAAAAATTGGAACGAGGAGCCGACGCCGCTGGAGGTGGAAATGTATCTGTATCAGGAAAATGTGGATCAGTATGTTGTGGCAGAGGAATATGAAAAGATGGCCCTTCTGCAGACAAAGGATAAGAAACCATGATATTTGTACAGGCTGCACTTCAGATTATTTTAGGTATTGCTGGGGGCCTTGCGGTGGGTAGCGGTGTAATTGCTTTTTTTATTGTGCTGGATATCATGCCGCGATTAGCACAACTTACCCGTACGTATAAAAAATCACGTGCATACGAAAAGGCAATGATTGTAGGCTCAGTACTGGGAACTGTGGTCGATTTTTGGAACATTTGCTTGCCACTACCGGGCATATTTACATGGATACCTGGGTTATTTTGCGGAGTGTTTATTGGCTTGCTCGCCGCGGCTCTAACGGAGGTATTGAATCTCCTGCCTATACTCGCCAAGCGACTCCACATGACCGTGTATATGCTCGGTCTGTTGATGGCAATGGTGCTTGGCAAGGTGACAGGTTCCTTATTTGACTGGTTTGTATACAACCGTTAACAACGAAAGCGAAGGGGGCAAGGAATATGGATCACAGAGCGGATCAAGAGCATCAGGAGCAGCATCAAGAAGACGGGGGAATTGGAAAGGAAAACCATACCGGCGGAGAAGAGTTGAGTCCATGGCAGAAAAAGCAGGCGCAGGAATCAGCACGTTTTAAACACAAAAAAGAGAGTGAGCGGTCTGATAACGTAGAGGAGTCCGTTCGCTACTGGCAGGCCGAAGATGATATATCGCCGAGGATGAAGGATAATAAGAATACACTTGAAACAGTATTAGGTTTGGGGGAGACCTTTGATGTCGTATTCAGGGAAATGACACTGGGTGGGCGTCATACCGGATATCTGTTCCTAAATTCCTTTGCGAAGGATCAGATCATGCTTGAAGTGCTAAAGCGGCTCACCTATCTGACGCCGGATGATCTCTCTTCGGATGGACTACAAGCGTATTTTGAAAATTTTATTCCACATATTCAGGTGGAGAAGACGGATAAGATGTCTGTGGTCATTAACAAGGTGCTGACGGGACTGAGTGCCTTTTTCATGGAAGGCGAGCGCTTTTCCCTTATTCTGGATACTCGTAATTACCCGGTGCGTAATCCGGAGGAACCTTCTTTGGAGCGGGTTGTGCGCGGTGCTCGCGACGGGTTTACTGAAACAATGCTTACCAATGTAGGTCTGGTGCGCCGGCGTTTGCGGGACCCAGGGCTTAAATTTGAGGCTATGCAGGTCGGACGTCGAACCCGAACAGACGTATGTTTGGGTTACATTGACGATATTGTGGATAAGGTGATGGTAGATACTGTACGAGACAAAATTAAAAATGTTAATTTGGATGGTATTCCGCTGGCCGACAAGCAATTAGAGGAGACGATTATCAATAAAGGGTGGAATCCATATCCATTAGTACGATATTCGGAGCGACCAGATGTCGTGGCATCGCATATCATGGAAGGAAGGCTCGTTATTTTCGTCGATACCTCACCCAGCGTGATGATTTTGCCTACCACTTTTTTTGACTTGTGTCAGCATGCAGAAGAGAATCGGCAAACCGCTTTTATGGGAAGTTATTTGCGGTGGGTACGTTTTATAGGTATATTCGCCTCGATGTTTCTGCTTCCGATGTGGCTGCTAATGGTCATCAATCCAGAATTAAAACCGGCGTTTCTTGATTTTATTGGTCCTCAAAAGGAAGCACATCTTCCGCTGATTGCCCAGTTTATCATTGTAGAACTAGGGGTCGATCTAATGCGTATGGCCGCTGTGCATACTCCGACACCACTGGCTTCCGCTATGGGCTTGATCGCAGCGATTCTGGTCGGTGATATAGCGGTTAA
>NZ_WUDQ01000645.1:0-1967 GCF_009827695.1 Paenibacillus sp. OT2-17
ATGGCTGAACGCGCCATTGAAATGGTCGTCGGTATGCTGGCGATTTTGAAGGTCGGAGGGGCTTACGTTCCCATTGATCCTGATTATCCTGAAGAGCGTATCCGTTATTTACTGGAGGATTCCAGTGCGGGGCTGTTACTGTTACAGCGACGTGAGCAGATTCCTTTTGAACCCGGCATTCCGGTCATCGATTTGAGTGATGAACAGCGATGCAATAGCAAATCTGAATGTGACGCTCAGACGGATGGAACAATTGCGATTACAACAGGGGGATCTTCCTCCGATCTTGCGTACGTGATCTACACCTCTGGTACGACAGGCAAGCCGAAGGGCGTGATGATTGAGCACCGTAATGTCGTGCGCCTAGTGAAAAACAAAAGCTATGCCATGCTTGATGAAAATACACGTATGCTGCAATTGGGCGCAGTTGTGTTCGATGCCTCCACATTTGAAATCTGGGGAACGCTGCTGAACGGGGGACAACTGTATGTGGTAAGCCATGACACTATTCTGGATGCCTCCAAGCTCAAACAGGCAATTGACAAGTATTAACACGATGTTCATGACCACGGCTTTATTCAATCAGTATTCGCAGCAAGAAATCGGAGTGTTTGCGTCCTTGAAGGAGTTGCTCGTGGGTGGTGATGTGTTGTCTGTACCACACGTCAATCGTGTGTTGAAGGAGTACCCGCAGCTTCGCCTGGCCAATATTTATGGTCCGACGGAGAACACCACCTTTTCCACCATCTATGACATTACAGAACCGCAAACCCAGGCTATTCCCATTGGACGTCCAATTGATCACTCGACCGCTTATGTGGTCAATCGTTCGTTGAAGCTGCAACCTGTCGGAGCCTGGGGAGAGCTGATCGTCGGTGGCGACGGTGTTGGGCGAGGATATCTGAATCGGCCCGAGCTTACGGCGGAAAAATTTATTGAAAGTCCATTCCGGTCTGGAGAATATTGCTATCGTACAGGAGACTTAGTGCGTTGGCGTGCTGATGGTGTACTGGAGTACAAGGGAAGAATGGATGAACAGGTCAAAATTCGCGGCTACCGCATTGAACTGGGTGAAATTGAAACCCGATTGTCCACGATTCCAGGTGTGAAGGAATCGGTTGTTACCGTGCGGCAGGATGATCACGGACAAAAACAGCTGTGTGCCTATTTTGCAACAGACAGTGAATTGAGCGCCAGCGACTTACGTAACATTTTGTCGCAGGATCTGCCTGGCTATATGGTGCCGTCTTACTTTGTGCAGCTCTCCAGACTGCCTTTGACGCTGAATGGCAAAGTAGACCGCAGGGCACTGCCCGCACCTGAGCACAATCTCGATACAGGTATGGATTATATGGCACCCGAGACGGATGTCCAACAGGCACTGGCTACGGCTTGGGGAGCCATTCTTGGTATCCCGAAAGTCGGAATACAGGATAACTTTTTCCATTTGGGTGGTGACTCCATCAAGGCCATCCAAGTATCGTCCCGCTTGTTTCAGGCTGGATACAAGCTGGAAATGAAGGACTTGTTCAAATACCCGACAATTGCGGGACTAAGCACATATATTCAGCCTGTTAACCGAATAGCCGAGCAGGGCGAGGTTACAGGAAATGTAGTGCTTACACCGATTCAGCGCTGGTTTTTTGAACAGCCAACGGGAGAACCACACTATTTTAACCAATCTGTCATGCTCTATCGTCAGGAAGGCTATGACGAACAGGCACTACGGCGGGCGCTCCATCAGATTACATCGCACCATGATGCATTGCGTATGGTTTTTAGTTTGTCGGAGAACGGATGTACAGCATGGAACCGCAGTATAGAGGAAGGCGAACCGTACCATCTGGAGTGCTTTGACTATAATGACAGCGATGTAAACAAGCAAGATTTGGCAAAGATAATTGAAGCGAAATGCAATGAAATTCAATCTGGTATTTCCCTAAGCGAAGGTCCGCTGATGAGACTGG
>NZ_WUDQ01000646.1:0-1964 GCF_009827695.1 Paenibacillus sp. OT2-17
TCAGCGGTCAGCTCGTTGCATGCTCCAACCCACCAGTGATAGGTCATGTAGGTCGCACCTTGTTGCACACGGTCACTGATTTGTGCCCGTGCCATGATGCGTCCCCGGCGAGAGGATATAGCAACAATTTCGCCATCCAGAATATTCAGATCTGCTCCGTCTTCTGGGCTAATCTGAATAAATCCAGGCTCATCAGACAACTGGCGCAGCGCGCGGCAATTACCAGTCATGGTACGAACGGAATAGTGACCTACCTCACGGACTGTGGACAAGACAAGCGGGTATTTTGCATCCGGTTGTTCTTGTGGTGGACGCCATTCGCAGGCGAATAATCTGCCTTTGCCACTAGGTGTCGAAAATTGATTTCCTTTATATAAATACGGTGTACCTGGATGATCTTCAGTAGGGCAGGGCCATTGCACGCCGCCTTGCTGCTCCATTTTTTGGTAGCTGGCACCGGAGAATAATGGGCTGAGACTGCGCATTTCATCCCAAATTTCTTCTGTGTTTGCATAGGACATAGGATAGCCCATGGCGGTAGCAACCTCGCTAATAATGGCCCAGTCTGGCTTAACATCACCCTGTGGCTCAACGGCCTTACGGATGCGCTGAAAGCCCCGATCTGCCGAAGAATATACGCCGTCATGCTCGCCCCAGGCAGTAGAAGGGAGGATGACATCAGCGTGCAGCGCTGTTTTGTTCATGAAAATATCCTGAACCACGACAAATTCCAATTGGTCTAGGGCTTCACGCAACTCGGCGGCGTTCGGATCACTTTGTACAGGGTCCTCACCGAAAATGTAATAAGCTTTCAGCTTGTTCTCCTTCAGGATGAGGTGTGGTACCTCCGTAAGTGGATAGCCTTTTTTACGTGGCAGCTCAACACCCCATGCTTTTTCAAACTTTTTGCGAGCTGTGTTGTCTGTTACATCCTGATAGCCAGGATACACATTCGGCAAAGCGCCCATATCACAGGACCCCTGTACATTGTTTTGTCCCCGTACTGGTCCGATACCCACATTCGGCTTGCCCAAATTTCCAGTCAACAGTGCAAGGGAAGCGAGCCCCTTTACCACATCAACGGCCTGTGAAAATTGACATACGCCCATTCCGTACAAAATTGTAGCGGTAGGGGCCTTTGCATATTCCCTCATAGCCGCCCGGATATCGGCCGCCTTGACCCCCGTAATGCCTTCCGCATATTCGGGAGTATATTTTTTAATGCTGTCTACGTATTCGGCAAAGCCTTCTGTGTTTGCTTCAACATATCGTTTGTCGTACAGTTCTTCATGCACAAGTACATGACCAAAAGCGTTCACCAAAGCCATGTTCGAACCGCCCTTTAAGGGTAGCCACATATTCGAAATACGAGCTGTTTCGGTCATGCGCGGATCGCATACAATAATTTTGGCGCCTCTTTGCTTGGCAGCTACAATGCGTCTTGCGACGATCGGATGTGTTTCGGGTGCATTATATCCAAACACGAAAATGAGATCAGAGTGTTCAATTTCAGGAATAGAGTTGGACATAGCTCCATCTCCGAGCGAGTAAGTCAAACCTGCCACAGAAGGGCCGTGGCATACACGAGCGCAATGATCAATATTGTTCGTGCCAATGACCGCCCGCATGAACTTTTGCATGACATAATTGGCTTCATTTCCCGGACCGCGTGCGGAGCCCGTTCCCATGATAGAGTCGGGTCCGTATTTTTCCTTAATTGCTGACAGCCGTTCGGCAGTATATTGAATGGCTTCTTTCCACTCCACTTCCTCCATTACTCCATTTTTGCGAATCATGGGTTTGCGCAAGCGTGCAGTCAGAATTTGCGGGTCATTCAAAAAATCCCATCCATAGTGTCCTTTCAGACACAGCGTTCCTTCATTCGTACGACCACCAGCCGGCTCTGCGCCAATTACCTGTCCTTTTTCCACCAGCAAATGAAGCTGACAACCGCTCCCGCAGTA
>NZ_WUDQ01000647.1:0-1961 GCF_009827695.1 Paenibacillus sp. OT2-17
GGAATTTTGGGCATACTCGGATTTGGTTTGTATTTTTTCGGCAATTATATCGCTGGTTTTGCAGGTTCGGAGACGTGGTTGTTGTTTATTATCGGTCTGGCTCTGCTTATACTTGAAATGTTCATCCCAAGCTTTGGTATTTTGGGCATTTTGGGTTCAGTCAGCCTTGTCGCCGGAGTTGTTCGGGCAGCATACAACATGCAGCATGCGTTTATATCTTTGGGCATTGCCTTTGCAGCTGCGGTTGCTGTTGTGGCGATTATCGCGGTTGTATTCAAGGACCGAGGGATATGGAACCGTTTTATACTTAAAGAAAGTTTAACGGCTGAACAAGGCTTTTCTTCAGTTGTGAACAGGGAAATGCTATTAGGTCAACGGGGTGTCAGTCTGACACCACTTCGTCCAGCCGGAACGGTGCTGATCGCTGATGAGCGAGTCGATGTTGTAACGAACGGCGAGTTTATTGCTACAGATATGCCGATTATAGTATCCAAAGTAGAAGGTGGGCGAATTGTGGTCAAGGCTGACACTAGCGTCTAAACAAGTAAATAACAAAGAATTAGATTAATGGAGGATGATGCGAGTGTTCGAATCGGGTATTGTCAGCGTTTTGCTGATTGCCGTTGTAGTGATTATTGTATTGAGCGTATTTTTCAGTTTCTTCCCGGTGATGCTGTGGATTTCAGCATTGGCTTCGGGTGTGCGTATTGGCATCATTACGCTGGTAGCTATGCGGTTACGGCGCGTCACGCCAAGCCGAATTGTCAATCCGCTCATTAAGGCAACCAAGGCGGGTCTGGGATTGAACATTAACCAGCTGGAAAGCCATTTTCTCGCAGGAGGGAATGTAGACCGAGTGATCAATGCGTTGATTGCTGCCCAGCGTGCTAACATTCCGCTTGAATTTGAACGTGCGGCAGCGATTGACCTTGCGGGACGGGATGTTCTGCAAGCGGTCCAAATGAGCGTTAATCCGCGTGTTATTGAGACACCTACTGTTGCAGCGGTCGCCAAGGATGGTATCGAAGTGAAGGTTAAAGCTCGTGTTACCGTGCGTGCCAACATTGATCGACTCGTCGGGGGTGCCGGAGAAGAAACGATTATTGCACGGGTCGGTGAAGGTATCGTTACAACCGTAGGTTCCAGTAATTCGCATAAGGACGTGCTGGAGAATCCGGATTCAATTTCGAGAACTGTATTGTCCAAAGGTTTGGATGCCGGGACAGCATTTGAAATCTTGTCCATTGATATTGCGGACGTTGATGTAGGTAAAAACATCGGTGCTTTTCTGCAAACAGAGCAGGCGGAAGCCGACAAACGTATTGCGCAGGCAAAAGCAGAAGAGCGGCGTGCGATGGCTGTAGCGCAGGAGCAGGAAATGAAGGCACGTGTCGTAGAAATGAGAGCACGTGTGGTGGAATCCGAATCCGAAGTGCCGCTGGCAATGGCTGAAGCACTGCGTGGCGGGAAACTTGGCGTCATGGACTATATGAATTTGAAAAATATTGAGGCGGATACGCAAATGCGTGGCTCCTTAGGCAAACCGAATGAGAACTCGGGGAATGATAACAAGAACCGGGATTAATAACGGGACATAGCCGATGAATTACGGCAGCTAGGTGGTGAGTAATGAACTTTATCAGCTGGATCTTTGAACATTTGTATATCCTGATCGTGATTGGCTTTGCTTTGGTGTCCTTTTTGGGGAAAAGCATCCAAGGCACAGGGCGGAAATCTCCGCCACGAAAAGGTATGCCCACCTTTGGTGGTGATCATGGTTCTCGTGGGCCCTCGACGTCATCCAGACCCTTCACAACGGAACATGGGCAAGAGCAGCGCCAACAGGATGTTGCTGGGGAGTTGCAACGTCAATTTCCTAATGAACGACGGGTGGTTATGGAAGCTCGTCGTATAGAAGAAGTGGGCGATCGGTCAGAAACGGAAGAACGGATGGACCGGGA
>NZ_WUDQ01000648.1:0-1959 GCF_009827695.1 Paenibacillus sp. OT2-17
CTTTCCATATTCAAGCCTGTCTTGAAATTGGACATTTTCGGAGGGGGAAATATTATTCCATGTCTTTCCGCCATCATGAGTATCATAAAGCCGGAGCTCATTATGGGTAACTCCCCAAACTAACCCTTTATTGTTATCAATTAAATGAAAATCCGCTATTCGCGTCTGAACTACATATTTGGCGTTGGGATCGCCCACCTTTGGAGTCACTGGTGGATTAATAGTAATCGTCTGACCCTGGTCATCAGGTTCCTCAATCGGAGGTTTAGTTAACGTTTCTGGGGTTTCAGCAGAACAGGCAGTCAGTAGAATGCCCGTCAGTAGCAGTACTCCCCCCAAGAGCGCACGCCAGCGCAGTTTCATATAAAATCCTCCCTCGATGGCATGCTGTAATCACGTGCCAAAAGCTTATCTGAAACAGAATTATACCATAAACGCCTCTATGTGACACTTTTCGCGTAATGTCAAAAAAAACCGGACCCTTCACAAAAGTGCAGGATGCCGGCTTTTTTTATACTAGAATTTATTAAGATTTACGGTTCAACAAACTTTTGTGGTATCCATAGAAGAAATAGATCAACAATCCAAGCAGGAGCCACACAATGAATCCAATCCAGGTGCTAATATGAAGCTGAAGCATCAGACCGATGCAAACCAAAGCACTTAAAAGTGGGAGCAACGGAACCCACGGCACGGTAAAGCCTCTTTTCAAATCAGGGCGTTTCTTGCGCAGAAAGATAACTCCTACCGATACCACAGCAAAAGCGAATAGGGTTCCAATACTCGTCAGATTGGTCAGTGCATGTAACGGGAACAATCCACTAGCCAATGCGATAATGCTGCCCACCAGCCAAGTGCTTCGAATTGGCGTTTGAGTTTTGGCATTTATTTTAGATAAAAAAACGGGTAAAAGGCCATCACGTGACATGGAGAAAATTAACCGCGTTTGACCATACAAGAGCACCAATAAAACGGTCGTCATCCCCGCAATCGCACCGACTGAAATCAATCCGGCTACGAAATCCTGATGAATAAAGCGGAGAGCAAACGCAACAGGATCACTTACCCCCAACTGCGTATAAGGTACCATTCCCGTTAGCACAACTGAAACCGCAATATACAGTACTGTGCAGATCGCTAGAGAAGAAATAATACCGATGGGCATATTCCGTTGCGGATTGCGAACCTCTTCGGCTGCAGTTGAGATGGCGTCGAAACCCAGATAAGCAAAAAATACGATTGCCGCAGCACTCAAAACACCAGAAAATCCATAAGGCAAAAATGGTGTCCAGTTGTCAGGCTTAACATAAAAGATACCGATCCCAATAAATAGCAATACAACTCCGACTTTAACACAAACCATTATTAAATTGAATCGGACCGTCTCCTTGGCTCCGAGACTCAGTAACAATGTGATGAGCATAATGATGCACACGGCTGGTAGATCAATAATGGTCCCCTTAGTTGAATCGAAGGCTGCGGTTAAAGCCAGCGGTAAATGTACATCAAATCCAGCCAGCAAGCCTTGAAAGTAAGCAGACCATCCACTACTCACAGAGGCGGCCGCCACTCCATATTCCAGAATTAGGTCCCACCCCAGTACCCAGGC
This sequence comes from Paenibacillus sp. OT2-17, assembly GCF_009827695.1. Taxonomy (NCBI): domain Bacteria; kingdom Bacillati; phylum Bacillota; class Bacilli; order Caryophanales; family Paenibacillaceae; genus Paenibacillus; species Paenibacillus sp. OT2-17. The sequence continues at coordinate 1,610 of NZ_WUDQ01000648.1, forward strand.
CAAAATTTCTCCAAATACAATATAACTATACGCATAAGCGCTCCCAGCTGCGGGAACTGTAGATGAAAGCTCCGCATAGCACAAGGCTGCTAGTACGCAGGCAATACCTGCAATAACAAAGGAGAGCATCAATCCAGGACCTGCATTTTCTGCTGCTGCCTTGCCAGTAATAACAAAAATCCCGGTACCGATAATACATCCTACACCTAGCATGGTGAGATCAAAGGCACCCATTGTTCTCTTTAAGCGACCTGTAGATCCGCTTTCCTCATGCGGGAGCAGTCCTGTTTTTTTTCGAAATAAGTCCATATGCCGAATCCTCTTTCCATAATTTCATGCGTCAATATCGG
>NZ_WUDQ01000649.1:0-1957 GCF_009827695.1 Paenibacillus sp. OT2-17
AGCGACTCAGAAATGTATTAGTCAGCCCTGGAATTGCATTTTGCTCATGAATAATGCTGGGAATTCCCAACTTGGAAGCTGCATAAACGACGGGGCCGCATACATATCCCCCGGTGCCAATAACGACATCTGGCTTAAATTTCTTTAATAATGCTTTGGATCTGCGAACCCCTTTGAAAAAGCGCATGATCGTTTTTATATTTTCCACAGACAAGCTGCGACGAAATCCTGTGATATCAATAGCCTCAAATGGAATTTTTTCCTGAGGAACCAACTTGCTTTCGAGTCCTCGTTGACCGCCAATGTATAAAAATTCAGCGTCCGAATCAATCTCTTCGCACTGTCTGGCTACGGCCAGCGCCGGATAAATATGCCCTCCGGTGCCGCCGCCGCTCAACACGACGCGCATAAACGTTCACCTCGCATAACGTGATAAATTTAGTAAAATGCCCAGAGCAGTTAGCATTAAGGTCAGAGAAGAACCTCCATAGCTGATTAAGGGCAGTGTTATTCCTGTCACCGGCATTAAACCGATAACGACACCAATATTAATGACGACCTGTACGGCGACCATTGCGACAATACCCACCGCAAGCAAACTACCATAGGTATCCGGAATGGTTATAGCGACACGCATTCCTCTCCACACGAGAACCAAAAAGAGCCCCAACACCGCCATTCCACCGATAAAGCCAAGCTCCTCCGCCAAAATGGAAAAAATAAAATCAGTCTGCGGCTCAGGAACGTAGCTATATTTTTGTCGACTCATGCCAAGCCCCAAGCCCGCTAGGCCGCCAGGACCAATCGCATATAGCGATTGAATAATTTGATAACCTGCGCCAAGCGGATCGGACCAAGGGTTCAGAAAAGCGGTGATGCGCTGGAGCCGATAAGGTGCAGCTGCAATCAGTGCAGCAAACCCTGCTGCTCCCGACAAAGCCAGCAGACCGAGATGCTTCATACGCGCGCCTGCCGTAAATACGATGAGCATGGACGCTCCCATCATTACCGTGCCAGTGCCCAAATCGGGCTGGAGCATAATAAGCCCAAAAGCCAGTCCCATGAGTCCAAGCGGGGGCAACAGGCCGCGCGTAAAAGAGCTAATATCATAGTCAGGACGACTGAGCCAACGAGCGAGAAAAAGAATCATACCCAGCTTCATAAACTCGGAAGGCTGAATGCCGAAAGAGCTAATACCGAGCCAGCTTCGTGCCCCGCCTCTTACTACACCAATGCCGGGAATTAATACGGCAACCAGCAACGCAAGACAGATCAACAACACAACCTTGGCATATTTCTGCCAGATCCGGTAGTCCGTTCTGGCAGTAAAGTACATCGCTACAAGACCGAGCCCTGCAAATAGCAATTGCCGCTTTACAAAATAGTAGGAGTCCCCGTACTCGTGAAAAGCGAGGACGGCGCCCGCACTGTATACCATAACCATGCCGATGGCTAATAAGCTTACAATACAAACGAAAAGCCATAGATCCGGCGCTGGACGAGATTGCTTCATCAGGAGGCCACCCCTTGCATAAAAGTAGGGGCTTATCCAACCCCCCTACTTACAATTTATGCGCCGCCTCTTTAAAAATACGTCCACGCTCTTCATAGGATCGGAACATATCCCAGCTTGCACAGGCGGGTGAGAGTAATACTACATCTCCCGTCTCAGCAAATTCAGCAGCCTTGTTCACAGCCTCCACGAGCGTAGCGGCGGCATCCTCCCCATTATCGACGACCTTGACATGCTCTATTCCGGCCTGCTGGGCGCGCTCAGCCAACTTATGCCGTGTCTCACCCAAGAGCACAACGGCTTTCACACCTTCCTGCAAGGAAGGTACGAGCTCTGTATAATCAGAACCGCGATCCAATCCTCCGGCAATGAGTACAATGGGTTGCTTAAAGGAAGATAAGGCCATCATTGTTGCTTTCGAATTGGTTGCTTTGGAATTATTGT
>NZ_WUDQ01000064.1:0-16038 GCF_009827695.1 Paenibacillus sp. OT2-17
GCTTGCTCAGGCCAGCGGACAGCAGTTACAGGGGATGTTTGCTGAAATCTATGACCCTTACCGTGGCAACGAGCATTCCTTTGGTGGTGTCAAGCCAATGGACCCGTACGTGCGACGTGAGGTGCTATCTCATCTGGGCTATAAGCGTTTGGATCTGGACTACGTACATCCGTCCTGGAATAACGATGGTGTAGCAGTAGAAGGGCTGAATTTAGGCTTTATGCCTGAGGATGATAGCGTGGAAGAAGTGAGCGCCAAATTGGTGGCAGCTTTTATACGTCGGTACTATACAGTATTGCCGAACAAGCCTGCTGTCTGGAACGAAATGGTAGATGGATTGGAAGCTAAATCGACAGTAGCATTGCTGCCATTGTAAACATATGAAGTACAAAAAGGGTGCACTCAAGCCATGTATCATCTGCGTGGCTTAGGTTGCACCCTTTTTGCATTCCCCTATCTGTTCTTTCATTTTCCTCGAACCCTGGGAACAGGTTTGGGTGATGCGACTCCTCGTGGGTTGTCTTCGCCCGCCAGACTTTGCGAGATATCGTCCGTAATTGTCTTGTCCGCGGTCCTACGTTCGTCTGCTTCCACAGGATTCAAGGTTTTGTAGCGCTTATACTCCATATCGGCCTGAGACATCGGATCTTTATACATAGGAGATCAGTCAACTCCTTTCTGTTATACACTTCATTACCCGCATACCAGAATTGGTAACCGTTTTCTTTCACCTGATAAAATGAAGTGGTTAATCCAGCATATCGTCGCTGTCCAGTTGCTCTTCTTCGTCTCCATCCGTACCGTTCAGCAAATCGGTACCATGCAGGAATTCAGCAGGAGCAGAAGGATCGACAGGACTGTTCGGTGTCAGTTCATCGGCATCTGGGACGTCCTCCAGAGGAGTATCCGGCCCTTCCGTCAGATTCTCCCAGTTGGTTTCTGCATTTTGCAGAGAAGGCTCAAAATCATTGTCATGTAGCTCATTAGCTCGATCATCACGATTGGCCATGTTGCTCAGCTCCTTTATTTTTTGTTGCTTATTCCGACCTTACCCAAACAGCAGAACGGCTAAACCTTGAGTTAGTGTGTCTGCAGGAAGTTAAAATCATGCGAATAGGGATATGCCCATTCTCAATTAGCGTTTTTTTGGTAACTGCTGTGATATGATAAAGAAGATAGGGAGGGATATGAATTGGAATGGTACATGTTTGGTCCGATGATTAGTCGTATCCGAGTAGGTCAAAAGGCATCTACCCCGGGATTTTCCCGCACCCTCATTCGGCGCCCGGAAGGCTTATACTGGACAGATGGCGGACAAGCCGGAAAAATAGTAGAAATACGCGATTATTTATTTTCCGATATTTGGACGATCTATGAAGATGAAGATTGTGAACCATGGTTGGGGCTTAGAGAGCAGAAAGAGCGGCGCGAACAGGAAATGATCATTAATCAATATGAAGATTTTACAAAAAATGAGTAAAAAGAACATGATACCCTTCTTATGAAGAAGGTATGCACATCATCGTATAGAATAATATAATTTCAGGACGTAAAAAATGTTAAAACGTATACAAACTTGTAAATCCTACTATGTAACTTTGAGGTGCTTAACATGAGGCATGTGCCCAAAGCTGTCGCCACCCTGCTAGCGGTCATTGTGTTGCTGTTGTCGCTGGGCCACTCCGCCTATGCGGCCAAAATGACCCCGGAAAGGGATTATAAAATACCCTCCTGGGATATGAGATGGGGAGCGGTAGACGAGGATGGCTCTTTAGATGAGGTAAAGGATCGCAGCAAGGTCTGGATGCATATTGAAGATGATACACAACTGCTTAGGCAGCCCGGTAATATAGGCTCCGCCTGGATTCGTATTAAGTTACCTTCGTTAAATGATGAAACGCCAGCGGTACTTTTTGAAAATATTTATGGCAGGCATATTACGCTGTATAAAGATGGGACCAATTTTTACGAATCCTACCGTGGGTACAATTATGAGAATAATCGTATTCTGATTCCGCTGAAGCCGGAAGACAGCGGTAAAACATTATACATATGGACGGAAAGCAGTAAGAATAGACTGGGCATTATCGGCAATGTGATGACCGGTGATTATCGTGATTTATTGGGAACCTTGGTCAGAATGGATGTTTTAGATATTGTACTGGGCAGTACGTTTATCTTTATCGCCCTGGTATTACTGATCTGCTCGTTTTTTCTGTTCCGTCCGAGTATGGCCATGTGGCTGTCCCTAAGTGCGATTGTATTGTCTATTGGTCTGATGATCGTAACGTATTCACCATTCTTGTATACATTCTATCGCGGCTATGGCAAGCTGTACTTACAACTTTTTGATGTGGCACTATTTATTCTGCTACCTTCATTAGCCTACTTTTTTGAGCAAAATATCAATTCGATTATACTGATTCGCAAATTCAGAAAGGTGTTAACCGCCTACTCTTTGTTCTGCTTTACCATGATGATTGTTAATTTAGGAGCACAGGAGCGGTTGAACGATATATATTATTTTTTTAGTGTAGTCATCCTGGGTATATTACTCGTCGCCTTAATGATACTGCTGGTATTTGCTTCGGTTCGCATGGCACTTAAGGGTGATCACGAAGCGATCATTTTATCGACAGGCTTTGCATTTTTTGCAGTCATCTCTATCGGGGAACTGAGCTGGTTCTTCATTCTAGACGGACACTACAATATGTTTTTGTGGAAATGGGGCGTTTTCGGTTTTGTACTGGCGTTGATCGCGATTTTGGGCAGAAGACTGGCAGAAAAGCACAAGCAGGTGGTTCGGTATTCCAGAGAACTGGAGATGTTCAATAATGAGCTTCAACGTTCGGAGAAAATGGAGATTATTAGCGATCTGGCTGCATCAGTAGCTCATGAGGTACGTAATCCCCTTCAGGTTACACGTGGATTTCTTCAGTTGATGAGCAAGCAGGAGGATGGTAAAAACAAAGACTATCTACATATCGCTCTGGAGGAGCTGGATCGAGCTTCCGCGATTATTACTGATTTTTTGACTTTTGCCAAGCCAGAGTTTGACCAAACCAAAACGTTGACCATATTGGACGAATTCAAACATATTGAAGGAATCATCAGTCCAATGGCTAATTTGCAAGGTGGAAAAATTTCACTGGATATTCCCCAGGAAATCAAAGTACGCGGGAATTCCTCCAAGTTCAAGCAGGCGTTCATCAATATTATCAAAAACAGCATTGAAGCGCTGCGAGATCAGGGTCATATTCATATATGGGCTTATGTGGACAACGGAGAAGCTGTCATTCATATTCGGGATAATGGTGAAGGGATGGATGCTCAGACTTTATCCAGACTAGGTGAGCCTTATTTCTCGAATAAGACAAAAGGCACGGGTTTGGGGATGATGGTGACTTTTCGGATTATTGAAACGATGAATGGAAAAATAACTTTTACAAGTGCAAAAGGGGTGGGAACAGAAGCGACCATCCGCTTCCCCGTAGCCGGATAATATCCGGCTTTTTTGCGTTCGGAGAAAGCGGAGGGAGCTTGCTGAGCCCACCCACATGAGATTAAGGAATATAGATTAAATAAGCATTAACAACCAATTTACCACATCGAGCGAGGTTTCTGGGATGCAGCGAGTACACCGGAGGGGTCTGGGGGGATTACCAGATAAAACTGATCAGGCGTTTCCTCTAACGTTTTGATTTGGATATGATCGGGGATCACGACTCCTAACACATCACGAATTGCAGATTTGGGATCTGTCATCAGTTTCTCTCTGAAACTGGCATCCTCCCAAGCTTTTTGAATGACTTGTGTTTGAAGAACTTCAGTAGCCATCAAAAATCACCCTCTCATTCAATTGGTTATATTTACCTAGTCAGTATACCACGAAAGACTCAGAAAAATCTAGCATTATTTCATATTTTTGGAGAGCCAGTAATCAAGTCCGCCTCTTCTCAAATGCGAGCGTCCGCCTTCAATTTCCGCCGCCACTTCGCCCAGTTCTGTTGCGATAGAATGTGCAAAGCTACTTAGGCCGTGGATAGAAGGCTCCAGAGTCTCTAACTGTTGGACTGCTTGATCGGCAATGTTCACATAGCTGGCGAGCGCACCGCGTACATAAATCGCTTCCTGAATCTGTTTGGGTCCCAATCCTTCACAGTAAGCCGTCTTCTGCTCGGCACTGATATGGGACAAAAGACAGTTATAGCTATGTTCGACCAAATCTTCTGACCAATCCGCCCAATCATCTGACATTTGAAGCACGAGTAGCGCCAAGTCCGTCATATCTGTAATGATCTGGATCAGATCGGCACGGCCTGCAAGCAGTAAAGCACCCGTTCCGGCCATTTTTAATGGGCTTGCTTTCAGCGCGACCTTATTTCTTTCCCCTTGAAAATAGTCCTCTGTTCCTTCGGATATCACACTAACGGCCCATTCATCAATATACGTTCGGGCATATGACCAAAAAGGAGAGGTTGCCGGAAAAAGGTCCCGATATACGCTTAGACACTCGGTATAGAATAGCTGGCTTAACGCGAGTTGCGTTTTACGGTTGTCTGCTGCTGTGTCCATCACATCATCTTGAATTAAATAGTGAGCCATGACGAACACGTTGCCAAGTGACAGCTTGCGGCATGTTTCGGGGGGGAGTCCAGTGAGTTCTTGCAGCCAAAATGGAAGCAAATAGCATATGTAATTACGCGTGCTGTCTTCCCTCAACGGATTAAAACGCGCCAGATAGTCCAAACCCTCTTGCTGAAAGGGAGCTGGAAACGTGGACGTCCGTTCCTCCGCTTGACGAAATACTTTTTCCAATTCGTCTTTGTATGCAAAATACCATTCCATCGCTATCACCTGCATCTCTTATGAATATTTTTATAGCGATTTCTAGTTGTTAACCGCCATTATACAACAGATTGCAATTTTCAAGATTTTGTTATTTTTACATTGAGAATGTTGTAAAAAGGATATCGACAAAAATCCCGGACGGGAAGATCCCGCCGGGATTTTGTTTTTTTAAAATTAGATGATCTCTAAATAGTCAATATAAGCATCCCATGTCCCATCATCGGCTGTTACAACAAGCTCAATCTCTTGATTTCCGGTTCCATGGCTGACATTGTTTAAAGTATAGACCGCAGGACTGCTCCCGCCGAAGTAGAAGGTACCCTTCGTTTGTCCACCAATTTTCAAGTCAACTTTGGCCATGTTGGAATTATTTGAAGCACCACGGAGTGAAAAACTATGGGTGCCACTGGTAAAATTCTGTGTGAATTTCACTGAATCATTGTTGGAGTATAAAGCCACTCCGTTGAACGGCGAGCTGATATTTGAAGTGTACTGACCGCCTTTGGTCATATTCTCTGCTTCCACTTTTGTGCCTTTGTTTGGCGGCGTTTCGCCGTTTCCGCCATCAGGCGCTACCGCCCGGCCATTGCTTGGTGAGATCATACCAGAGCAAAGGTTACGGTTTTTGAGGTTCTGTGCAATTTGTGGAATAGCTTGGAGTGTAGTCTGGTACTGATCATGCATCAGGATCACATCGCCGTTTTTAAGTTTGCCCGCAGCAGCTACGATCTGTGCGGTGGAGGCGCCGTCCCAGTCTTGGGAGTCAACGTTCCACAATACTTCGGTAAGACCGTTTTGGGTCTCAATGGATTTGAGGGTTGCGTTGGTCTCGCCATACGGAGGACGGAATAACTTTGGTGCCGTGCCAGTAATGGACTGTATCGTTTGCTGCGTGCGTGTAATTTCCGATGACATCTGCGATGTGCTCAGTTGTGTCATATGCGGATGTGACCATGAATGGTTACCGATCCACATGCCTGCTGCTTGCTGGTCACGTACAAGCGAAGGATTATTCTGCACGTTTTGTCCAAGATTAAAGAGCGTCGCCCGTAAACCGTTTTGCTTCAAAGCACTAAGCAGCCCTTTGGTGTTAGAGGGATTGGGACCATCGTCGAAGGTTAACGCTACATAACCGCTCGAGCAATCAGCCGCAAGCGCCTGGTTGCTCGAGATCACCAGCGAGCCTGTGAATAAAGACAAGGTGATTGACATAATCGCCGTCCATTTTCCAGCTTTAGCTATAAACATGGGTCTACCTCCTAGCTATTTTAATATAGTATGGATGTTCCGATACTCCGAACCGATTCAACTCTTTACTAGATTTGAAATTTTAGTCGATCTCTTGGTTTCTGGTGCCATTATTGCCGCCAATCGTAATTGTATTACTAGTTACATTGGCACTCCGACTGCTTTGGTATCCCTCTACAGTAAGTAAAACTTCATACATCTTGTCCATGTCTTCCCACTTTTTGAAGTGCTCGCTGTATGGTTTTGCTCGTGCGTTTGGATGTCCATAAAAATAACCTTATTTTTTTGTTTCATTGGACTTTCCTCCTGAGCCTCACTATGATGTAGTGCATTCTGTAGTAGCTTGATGCAACATGTCTTTCCAAAAATCAAATTGTAAACGTTTACAATTTGATTTTATCATATTTTCCTTAATATATAACTTGAAAAATTTCAAGTTATATTGTAGAAAGTATAGTTATTCATTCTTGCTCACTCTACAGGATAGGGTTCCCAAGGAGCGCGTGTAGATCGAAGGTTGGGTGTAATTGTGATAGCAATGTTCATAATTTCTTTTTCCCGTCTTATGGTTACTTAACAGGCGAAAATATGAATAAAAATAGCGGGAAAAGAAAATATTATTTTAAAAAGGATGAAAGAAGGGTCTGCAACATGAAAAAACAATGGAAATTGACCGCTGCTATTCTGTATGGAGGAGTGATGATGTATGGCACTGCGGGTGCAGCTGGAGCTTCCGGGACGGAACCGAGTAATTCGTTGCAAACTCTCACTCCCAACGACTCTATCCAAGGGGCAGCCCGCCAATGGAATGCTGAACCACAGGACGACCACGGGCATGGGCATGTTCACAGACATAGACACGGCAAACGTCCTGGCGGCTTGAATCACCATCTCAACGAGAAAGTAGCCAAGCTGCTGGGCATCACTCCTGTCCAATTAGAGAAAGAACTGGGACAAGGGAAGTCATTGGCCGAGGTTGCTAAAAGCAAAGGCATCCAAGAAGACCAGCTCATTGATAAATTGAAGAATGAAATGACCGTGGATTTGAAACGGCTTGTGAACCGTAAAGGCCCGATTACATTCGATCGTAAGTCCGGGGCTTCGAATGAAGCTCAATTAAAACATGAGGCAGGGACGCCCTCAACCTCGACTAACGAAAACTAAATGTATCTTTTTGCACTAAAAAACCTTGAGAATGGCGGTCCTCAAGGTTTCCATATTCACCGGGCGGTCCGCATCGGATTCCTGCTCTCGCAGGGCACCTTGGTCTGGCACAGTCCGCAGCCGGCACCTGATTTGGCCTCGCCGCCGTTTAGAACCGCAAAGTCCCGTGATGCTTGGCCGTACACAAATTTCATGCAGGCAATCTTGTCATGTCCGCCTTCCTTGCTGATGGCTTGTACAGGGCAGCGGGTAATGCACACACCGCAGATGCCCTTGCTACACAGCAGGCAGTTTCCGGTATGGCCTGTGACTGAAGATGCTCTGGCATCAGGCGGCACCTTGAGATCGGTCACCACGGACAGCAGGCGGATGGCAATTCCTTTTTCGGTGATGAAGCCGTCGTTGATACTGAAGGTGCCAAGACCCGCAGCATATGCAATGTGGCGCTCCGACCAGTTGGAGATCGGCCCCCCTGTGGCACCATAGATGCTGTACCAATCCGTATCCAGCGGTGCAACTGCACGGTAACCAAGGCCTGTTAAGTATCCCGCCAAATGTCGCCTTGCAGACTGTACAAAATATTCATCGCCAAAGGTCCGCAGCAGCGCCCATTCCCTTGAGGCTCTATCTTTTTGCGCCCGATTAGCCTTGCGGATCGTCTCGCTGATCGGCAGCACAACGCTGATAACGGTACCTCCATCAAAACTCCCCATTCCAAAGGAACGTTCAAATGCTTCCTGCGGCGTGGCGTGGTCGGGCCCGACCACTCTTTTGTACTCCTCAAACAAAGGATCATTGCCCGCGGCAAATTGAATAATCGGCTCCTCGTAATAAGGACTCTGTAGTTCTTCACAAACATTGCCTTTGTCTTCGCTCACATAGGTTTTCATCTCGGCTACGATGTTTTCTCTCATATCCGGTACGGATTCAACCATCCTATCCACATCCCTCTCCGTGGTTATTGTTCACAGCAAAGCTTCCTTTCAGAAGTCTTGTGGCGGGCTAACATATATTACTGGCCAGCCTTGATACCGCGAAACATTTCTTTTTTTTCGTGTATATACACGAATTGAGCAACACTTCATGTATGAGTAGGCGGCTAATCACAAACCCAAATGTTCAATTTTGGATAAGAGTGAGGTCAGTATCTGCAGATTCCCGTTTCCCAATGACTCCTGCAAAAAACGTTGCGCCTCGTCCCAAAGCTCGGCTGCGTCGTTGTATACCGTTCTTCCACTCTCCGTCAGAGTAAGGCAGCGGTTGCGACTGCCTTCAACAGATGTATCCTCCACATATCCGCTATGCTCCAGCGCCTTCAAATTGCGCACAATCGTTGTCCGGTCGAGCCGCATCTCCAGCGCCAATTCGCTTACACTTGCCGGTCCCAGCGCAGTTAAGTGCTTGAGCAGCGAGAATTGGCTAATATTGAGTCCGCTCGGGGCCAGATACCGGTCATACAGTCCCGTAACAGCCATCGAGGAACGGCGCAGATTAATGCAGGTACAAACTGAGGCTGATTGCTCCTGCGAAGATTTCTTATTCTTCCTTGTCGTTGTCATAAGTTCCCCATTCTTTGTACTGTTTCGTGTATCTACACTATCTCAAAAATAACCGGTTTTGTCAGAGATGTTTGTCACAGCAGTCAGCTCTGTCGGTCTATCATGATTTATCTCCTGTAGTCCTTCCTAATAATGAAAAGTTTAAATAACCAGTCGCATAAAATCAACCGGCGACTGGTTATTTAGCTTCGCTAGAATATGAGCTGAGCGATACCTATAATAGCTTTTTAAGCTGGGAAATACGCCCTTGGGATACGCCGAGCCATTCAGCATATTCGCCTTGCTTGGCTGTTGGATGCTCGCGCATGAGTTTTCTTAGATTTTCAACTAAATGTTGTGAAGACGACCGATGGTTACTTTTTTCTTTGTATGCAGGTTTCTTTACGACAGGAACAGGTAATTGACTCACACCTATGTTTCCCTTCAGATCATTTATGCATTTTTTACACAAAAATGAATCCCTGAAATAGCTTAAATCCTGAACCGAATAACATAAGTGACAGCAGACTCCAATATACTTCCGCATACTCAATAATCCTGTTTCAACATCTAAATAAAATTCTAAAGACTCACCAGCTTGAATACCCATAGAGGTTCGCAACTCCTTAGGGATAACAATCCGGCCTAACGTATCCAAGGGGCGTGTCATACCTGTATTTTTCAAATGATCTTCTCCTTCCATTGTCCAACATCCAATGATCTCCTAATAAAAATATAAAAATCAATAAAGTAAAAGCATTTATGTTTGTTCCAAAAGATGGTATTATCGTGAAGGAAAATCAATAATTATACTATTAGTTTCCAAACTATATTGTTTATTGAAATTGAAATTCTATGAAAATGCTGAAAGGGTGGTTTATCCATGGAAATCACACCTACGATACAGGCAGAAATTCAAACCTATTTGAAACGAAAAGGCTTAACGATGACCAAGTTTGGTCACACGATTGATTTGAATGTAGGTACAGTTAGTAGCATTGTGACCGGTAACCGATCTATTTCTGTTCACCAACTGGATAGTATTACTGCGGGAATGAATTTACCACCGGATTATTTTTACGAGCGTTATATTGAAGAATGTATTGAAGAATCTCCGCTCAACTGGAAAAAAATCAGCCCTTTCCTATACCGATGCATTGAGCTAGGACGACTGGACTGCTTGCAGCGAGTGGTAATTCTGTTATTGGATAACCCTAATTATCCGCCATCACTCTTTGAAGTTGCCGAAAATGTATACAAAGACGGTTATAATGAAGCAGCGGCTTACCTTTACAAAAAGGTGGCTGAAAGTGAGAAGCAGCAGCATTCAGAGCGATTGGCGATCTGCCAGTATCGTTTGTTCCAAATCAATATTGGACAAGATAGAGCTGTAAATCTTCAAGCTGCCATTGAATTTGCCCCTTTTGTTGATCGTTTAGACGAGATAGAGCAATTAGATGCATTAAAAGATTTAGCGAACGTGTATAGGTCATTAAGTATGTGGGACAAGGTGTATGAATTTGCACATCGAATGGGTCAATTAGGACAGATCCAATATAATTTGGTTTATAACTCCAAGCGAAAAGGAACAGAGCCGCAAAAAAAGCCAATTAGACCGTTTTTTACTTACATAGCCTATTCTGGACTAATGTGTGCTAGTGCTTGCGATGCAAAAGGAGATCATGAACAAGCATTAGAACACATTCATTGTTATGCGGATCTAAGTTGGGTGAAGGAAAAAGATTCCGAGTCCCTTTATTGGAAGAAGCAGTATCTGCAATGGGCGAAAATTAATACGTACGTCAATAGACTTATGTCCGGGGACATCAGTGTTCTGCCGGATTACGTAGAACATATGGCTGCCGAAAAAGAGATTTTTGCCGAGTTACTGAACGTCCTTGAAGTAGCTAATCGATATAATGTAGATGTAGATCATATCCTCCGGCGCTTTGAGTCCCAAATTGCAGCGTATCAGGAACCATCATCTTCTGATACGTATACTCAACAAGTTTTACCGGAAGAATACGTACGCTTCTGGTACAAAATGGCCAAGTACAGCCTAAATAAAGGCAGATATCTGTATGGTTTCAAATGTTTAATAAACGCGTTTGAAAAAGCTGTTACAATTAACCATGTACTACTTATTGCCAATTGTTTTGGATTATTTTATCATTTCAAAGCACATGCGGCTCCTAAAACACAGGCTCGGTTCCAAACTATTTATGAGGAGGTGTGGGAGAAAAATGATCAAAAGGATGGCTTTCTTCTTAGCGGTAACTAGCTTTTTACTGGTATTCACAGTACCAGCTCAAACTGCAAATCTAAGCCATGACACAATCCAAACACAAGGACACGTTGGTGGAATGTGATCCAAGTAATGATCATCTTCATATTCTTTACCCTGGACCAGCTTATTGCTGGTCTTTTTTTGTATTATTTTGTAATTTTTTGGTTCAAAAAAGATTATGACGTATTTGTACATCCCTCCTTAAAATAAAATTCATTAGGAGGTATGCAGGATGAACAGGTATGAAACGGTGCCGTTAATTCAACAGATGGAACACGCCAGACAACAATTGCATGATCTTTACGAAGAGTATGGCTTCGGACATGCTTGTGTACTTGAGCAGTCTATGCTTTTGGATGAACTGATTAATCAGTACAACCGTATGTTTCAGACCAAGAAGCTGCCTCACTATGTTTAGAGCTAGATCATTAACAACGACGATGTTATGTTCGGTTCATTCCCCCTTCTTTTTATGCAAAACTATGACTTCTCCCGCGTAATGTTTATTATTATTCTATATAATGACTTATTTTAAAATAAAATACATATTCATGTCATAAAATGTTAATCATTTTTTTGAGGGGACGGCATACTAAGGCAACAAAAAAAAGCAGAGCTCAATAAGTGAGCCCTGCCAAAGTCCATTGGAATTATAACCCCATGCTGAAACACAGACACACAAGATTAGCCAAGCTCCTGCGTGCTTTTGGAAGCACGTTTGGAGGAAAGGAACTGGAAGCGAAACGAGTGCCACTTCAACCGCTGTCTGCCTTTGGAACCAACAATCCAGTTGCCTCCAGGCAGATGGGCAAACAGCCAGCTTATGCCTAGAGAAACACTTGCTACGACGATAAACGTAATGAGCGTAGCTGTAAAATGATGATCGCCCAGTGCAAGCGGGCGGGTGTAGTAGGATATAAAGGCCAGCACGAGTGCATGGGCCAGATATCCTCCAAAAGAATAACGTCCGATCCAGTTCAGCATACGGCGAAACGGCTCGGACCGCGTATCTTTTTGCAAATGGAGCAGCAGTCCGTACAATAAAAGCAACTGCGACACAATGAGAACAAAGGTACTTGGCTTCAAATAGGTCGAAATATTAAGATTGATCGTATCGCCCGACTGGATCAGCATCGTGTGACCCATGAGCATGAACAAACCAATAAAGACAAATACATTCCACGGCAACGTCTGTTTGGCCAGTCCACGCCAGGTGTCTGTCATGTAAGCACATACTGCGCCCAGCATAAAATAGAAAAAGTACATGACAAAGTTATAGGTGCGATAATCCAGCAGAGTCTGCCAAAATGACGGTAACCCAGTGCTCCATGCAGACATGTCATAGTAGGACCATTGTAACAGCAAAGCATAAACCGCAGCGGCAATCAGCATAATAGTCAAAACAAGCTGTTTGCGTCTTTTCGTACTATAACGACGTAGAAACGCTTGAACCTGCCCGGCTGCTTTTGCAAATAAAGGAAACAAAATATAAAACTGAAAGATCATGACTACAAACCATAGATGATATCCGCTGACGGGGATGATCATTTCCTCGAACATACCTTTGTAAAAGTAAATATTTCCCCACTGCGCCGTTGACCAGTTTTGAGTAAATACCCAATAAATAACAGTCCAGCAAAGGAAAGGAACATAAATATCTCGAAACCGCCTGCCAATATAGCGAGGATAACCAATCGGTTTGTTGCCATTATAAAAAAGTAGCGCCGCAGACAGGAAAACGAACGTCGGTGTGCCAAAACGTGTCAAATGATACAGCATCGCGAGCATAACAGAATCTGGCTGTTGGATGTCGCTGCGATAAATATATTCGCCAATGCAATGCTGAAGCACGACAGCGAGGTAGGCAAGGCCCCGTAGTTCTGTCCACTCCGCGATACGCGGCTTGCTCATCCATATCACTCCTTTTCCTCAAGATACGCACATGTTTTCCCTAGCACAATTGTAGGTATTGTAACGTAGAAACATTAGTGCAGGATTAACGCCACCTGAAAGTAAGAAGAGTGAAGTAGTTCCAATTTGATATGATTGCGTTTACAATCTAAGTAAAACCAGAATAAATTAAAGTGAATTTATAACTTAAGGATACACACAGGAAGAGGAGAGGAAGGATGAAAAAAACGCTGCTGGTATATATGCTGTTGATTGCGGCCTTTGCTCTCTATGTGTTCAGGTATGAACAAACGGGCCCGTTGAATGGCACTTGGGAGGATAAGGGGCTACGAGGCAGCATCGGAGAAACCTATATGATGATTACCTTCCAGTCTGGTTTGGAGTATTGGAAAAGCGGGCTCAAGGGCTTCGAGGATGCCGGGGATGCGCTGGGGGTGACTGTGGAGTATCGGGGAGCAACCCGTTATGATGCGCAGGAGCAGACGACCGTTATTGAGCAGGCGATTGCTCGTAAGCCCGCAGGGATTGCCATATCAGCGATTGATCCTCACTCCCTGATTCCGGTGATTAATAAGGCGCTGGATGCGGGCATTCCTGTGGTACTGTTTGATGCCGAAGCGCCGGGGAGCCGGGCGTATTCCTTTTTGGGCACGGATAATTATAAGGCGGGCGTGACCGCTGCGGATAAAATGGCAGAGCTGTTGGGACGAGAAGGTCAGGTCGCTGTTCTGACGCTGCCTGGACAGCAAAATCATGAAGAACGCTCGCGTGGCTTTCGCGATACCATTCAACGGCAGTATCCTGCGATGAAGGTGGTGGAAGTCGCAGATGGCCGTGCAGACGCGATGGTCTCCCGGGATGAGTCGCAAAGGCTGATGAAAGCTTATCCGAAACTAGCGGGAATTTTTGTGACCGATGCAACGGGAGGAACAGGTGTGGGTGAAGCGGTACTGAGTCAAAAAAACAGCCATCCGCTGAAAATCATTTCTTTTGATACGAATAAAGCGACACTGGATATGATTCGTGGTGGGACGATCTCGGCAACGATTGCCCAGGGAACATGGAATATGGGCTATTGGTCGCTTCAATATCTGTTCCATCTGCATCATCATTTAACGATTCCTGCACCTTCTTCCACTGGAGACAACACTCCGCTGCCCGTGCGGGTAGATACTGGGATTTCCGTGGTCACCCGGGCGAATGTAGATGATTATTATGCGAAATAAATTTTGGGAGCGTATCCAATTAGGGGTGCGCCAAATGATGCCGCGGTTACGCTTGCGCAACATGCCTTTACGTTATCAGCTCATGCTGCTGTTCCTGCTGTTTGGCATTGTGCCTTCGCTGGGATTAGGTCTGCTGGTCAATTGGACGGTGGAACGGATTATTGAGCGGCAGGTGGAAGACCATACGATGCAATTGATTGGCAAGGTGAACGAAGCGCTGGACACCAAAATGGAAAATTTGCAAAACATGACGTATCTGATTGCTTTTAACCCCGATATCGGGGAGTTCTGGAAAGGAAAGACGTTGGCAGACGGCTACGCGGGTCATGTGAGTATAGTAACGCCGGAAAACCAGGGGGAGCGGGCACAGAACTCGGTGCAAAACCAGACTCTCACTTCCAAGCAGGCATTAAGTTCTGTACAGGAGCAGGATACGCTGTATAAAATGAAGCAATTTTTGCAGGGCTATACTACGTTATATCCTGAAATTGCAGGGATTCTGATCGTAAACGAAAAAGGCGACTATATCAGCAACGAAATGTACGCTCGAAGCACGCGTAGCCTGACGGAAGAAGGCTGGTACCAACAGGCGGCGCAGCATGCAGGCATATTCACTGTGCTAGGACAGCCGAGCCACCGTAATGTGACCACTCATGTCCGGTACAAGGACAGTGAAATTGTCTCCGTCGTCCGTTCGGTTACGGATTCGGAAACCGGACATGTGTTAGGCGTGATTATGATTGACCTCAAGCTGAGGGCTGTGTCGCAGGCCGCCAGGGACGTAACCTTGGGCAAAAGCGGGTATTTAATGGTGACAGATGCTGAGGGGCGCAGCGTGTACAGGCCGGATATGCCTTTGATTGAGCGCATTCCGTCGCAATGGTTCGGGGCAGGTGACAGCGGGATGTTTACCCGTGAAGCTGGAGGCAGGGAATTGCTGTTCATGTTCAGGGCTTCCGAATTCACGGGCTGGAGAACAGTGGGGGTATTCCCGGCACGCGAATCTACACTGGAAGTGCGGCAAATTCAGTTCTATGTCGTCTGTTTTGTTTTTATTGTATGTCTGTTTGGATTAACGGCATCCTTGCGATTGTCGAGTTCCATTGCGCAGCCGATTTTCCGGCTGATGTCCTATATGCGAGCAGCAGAGACAGGAGATCTTACAGTTCGCCAATGGAGTGACCGTGGGGATGAAGTTGGAATGCTGGGGCGGAGTTTTAACCGGATGCTGGAGCAAATTCGCCGTCTCATGTCACTTAGCGAACTGAGAGAACGGCAAAAACGGGATGCCGAGCTGCGCAGCCTTCAGGAGCATATTAAGCCGCATTTTTTATACAATACGCTAGATACCATTCACTGGATGGCTCGAAAAAATGGAGCAGACGACGTGTCCGACATGGTGGGGGCGCTATCGAGATTGTTCCGTCTCGGGCTGAGCAAGGGGGATGACTTTATTCCGCTGCGCTCCGAGATGGAGCATATATCTAGCTATATGCAAATCCAGCAAACCCGCTATCGTGACCGACTTCGCTGGGAATTGAATGTACCCGACGAGCTAAAGGATCTGTTCGTGTTGAAGTTAATGCTTCAGCCTGTAGTGGAAAATGCGATTTATCACGGCATCAAGGCTAGACGTGGTCCAGGCACGATTTGGGTAGAAGCTAAAGCCGAGGGCGACAAGCTGCTGCTGACGGTACGTGACGATGGAGCAGGGATGACGGCAGGCCGTCTGCGTGAACTGCGTGACTGGCTGGAAAACCCCCTGAAGGCGATGGAAGGAAAGCAGAAGCAAAAGGGAGTTAGTACCCATGGC
>NZ_WUDQ01000650.1:0-1956 GCF_009827695.1 Paenibacillus sp. OT2-17
GAGAAAAAGAGAGGCCAGACCATCCCCGTCGATATACCGACCCATGTGGCCGGATTGCTGCGCTTCAAGCAGGGGGCTGTCGGCACGCTAATTACCAGCTTTGACATCTTTGGTGGAAGCACTCTGCCACCGATCGAGGTATACGGCACTCATGGCACGTTACAGGTGCCTGACCCGAACACGTTCGGAGGGCCAGTTCGCTATAGGGTGCTAGGCGGGCAAGAATGGACAGACGTTCCGCTGTTGTCGGGCTACCAGGAGAACACAAGGGGCATCGGTGTTGCCGATATGGCCTACGCTATCCGCAGCGGACGGCCTCACCGCGCCAGTGGTGAATTGGCCTATCATGTGCTGGAGGCGATGTGGGCGTTCCACGATTCCTCCGATCAGCAGACCTTCTATCCAATGCAAAGCACATGTCTGCGTCCAGCGGCTTTACCGGAAAACCTGCCTTTGTACACGTTAGATACGTAAACAAAGGTCAGCCTAGTGCTAGTCTGCAGCATTCAAAAATTACAAGACTGGAGGGCATGTCCCAAAAGTCAGTTTTTGTTTTTTTACATTCCGCTTTGAATGTTCATTTCTATTGAAAAGAAGACTCCAGCTCCGTTTTGACCGCCGCTTTGGAGTCTTCTCAGTTCAATTTTCGGGAAATTTGACAGAGCGAGAAGTTGTGGAAGTCCTTTCATAAAGGATTATAGTGCAAAGACTAAAAGAGGAAAGACAAAGCAAAGTAACCGTCATAGGTACGTCGGATAAGAAAAGCTCACGTGTGCATTCACCGGTAATGAGAGGGTTCACTTGGTAACCTAGCTTTAAACTGACGAGGAGTCAATGATCGAAAATATGATGAACTGAAACGGATTTTCTTTACGCACAATTGGGACTGCCTTAGTGGCGAACAGTTAGATCGAACGAAGAACATTTTCTCCGCTACATTTTCCGGATCGCCGTCATACAGACAGCCATTCAATTTGCATTCTTCATCGAACAACTCTGGCGTGGTCGGATTATACTCCCAAAAGACCTGATCTTAATTTTGGTCATAAATTCATTCTTCACCGATCATTCTAAATATGTTATATTGTTGGCGTGGGAGGAATACACGGATAAGAAGCCAAGAGTTATGAGGAGTGGTGTGAGATCTTGCCGTGGAGCTCTTCTACGCATATTAGAATGATCATTCTTATTATGACAGATGGAGAAGGGATGGATTGAACATGGAATATCGTGTATTAGGAAATACAGGCCTTAAAATAAGCAGTTTTGTATTAGGTACAGGTACTTTTGGTTTTTGGGGGAACAATACGGAGAAAGAAGCTGCAGTCATGTTGGATGAGGCTTTGGCTGGAGGCATTAATCTGATCGATACAGCGGATGTCTATTCAAGTGGTCAATCCGAAGAAATTCTAGGTCAAATCCTAAAAGGACGCAGACAGGATGTTATTCTGGCCACGAAAGGCGGAATGCCCATGGGCAGTGGGCTTAATCAATCCGGTAACTCGAAATATTGGATTAAGCGTGCAGTAGAGGATAGTTTGAGAAGGTTGCAAACGGATTATATCGATTTGTATCAACTACATCAGCCGGATCTCCATACTGACATTGAAGAGAGTCTTGACGCACTTACGGATCTGGTTCGTGAAGGGAAGATTCGCTATATTGGTACATCCAATTTTCAGGCATGGCAAGTGACCGAAGCACAATGGACTAGCGAACGCAAAAATACCGCACGCTTTGTATCCGAGCAAGCCCCGTATTCCATATTGAATCGAAGTATCGAATTCGATTTGCTTGCTGCAACCGCTAAATACGGAATGGGTGTAATGGTTTGGTGCCCACTTTCGGGTGGTCTACTAACGGGAAAATACCGCTCGGGAGAAGCTGTTGCCCCAGATTCAAGAGCAGCAAGTTCTCTAGGGAAACTTTCAACTGTTGTAGATCCGAATCGAGAAG
>NZ_WUDQ01000651.1:0-1954 GCF_009827695.1 Paenibacillus sp. OT2-17
AGAAATAGACGAGAAAATCGCGCAAAGGAAAGAACGGCATGTTGGGGCCATGAAGTCTGAGCAGCAACAAATAGCCAATTGAGCAGGACATAGACGATTAGAGCACAGAATAATTGCCCATAGACCGCATTTTCAGTCGTACCAAACAGCGTTGGAATATTCAAATGTTGCTTGATCCAACGAAAGAAGACTTCAATCTGCCATCGAGCCTTATAGATCTGTGCGATTTGTTCTGCGGTCACCTGCATTAAATCGGTAACCACCCGAATTTCCCGACCTTCAAAATCCCGAAACATCACCACACGATGACGTTGTCTGGAACGACACTGAGGGGTTCCCAACTGGCAAGTGATATCCCGAATGACGGATGAATCTGGCTTCGTAAGGCGACGTAGCGCATGAGGCTTTTCCAAATGGACGTTGTCGCGAAGCCGAATGACAAACGATTGTCCATGGGTTTTGAAGTGATCCAGACGCTCCAGTTCCCCATAAGCACGGTCCATCACCTTTGTCTTCATAACCTATTAACTTCACAACCCCTTGAACTTCTTCAGGAGTCAGCATGGATTGAAGGATAGATGTAATCGTGATAGAATTTTTCATGAGATCGTCTTCTTTCGGATTCGTTTGGATGGTACCAACGATTCTATAGAAAAGACGATCTTTTTTCTACCATTTTGTGGTTATTCAACAGGCGTGCTACTATATAAAGGTATTAGTTTACTGTATGTTTCGGAGCGGCTTGGTCACGCCTCATTAGATATCACTACCTCTACATATGCCCACCTTATGAAAGAGCTACGTGAACAGGATTCAAAACAAACAACAGACATTTTTGAACGTTTATATAGCGTGTAAAAATCGTGTGTATAATTTGAGTAAACAGGTGTATTAATCACACCTTTTTCTAACGTTTTCTATCGTAACCCCAATAAAAGAAAAAACGCCCCAAACCCTTATATATCAAGGATTTGAGGCATTTTTAATTTCGTTCAAACTTTACATATCTGAACGCTTCGACGTCCCAGGAGGGATTCGAACCCCCGACCGACGGCTTAGAAGGCCGTTGCTCTATCCAGCTGAGCTACTGGGACAAGATAGTGATCAATAAAACCTTATGTATTCAGCGCATTGATTATTATATCACATTTCGGGCAACTGTCAAAAGCATTTTTTTATGATATAGGGAAGCTGGCTGCAAAAGGAATCATTTGGACGCTAACGGGGTATTATGTACAAAGAACCATGCATAAAGGAGGGGTTAATCCGTGAGAGGTCTTTTGTCGTCACTTTGTTATTTCAGCATTTTCTTCGCACCTTTTCTAGTGCCTGTCATTGTGTGGATTGCAGTACGGGACGAATATGTTCAGGGACATGCAAAAAAGGCTATTTTATCGCATATTTTCCCCATTATTGCGGCAATTCCGCTAGTGTATTTTATTATTACGGCGAATCATGCAGGTTCAGTGATCGGGTTTGTACTGCTATTTGTAGTGGTCTATCTCGGGGTTTTTGTTTATAACATCTACAAAGGGATTATGACGCTGCGTGAAGCGGCTTAGTTCAAAAAGAAGCCTCCTGCATACCGCAAATTTGGCGGGATACGGAGGCTTCTTTAGGGTCATTTTTGATGAGTTGCTGTTGCTATTTAGTTCAATGGCTGCTTATTTATTCCCAAAGCGTTTAGGACTTTTCCGTACTTCATGTCTTACGTTTTTCTCCAGCACTTCTTCCGCGAACTCATTGTTATGAATATAACTGCTGCCTTTGTTTTTCTTATACTTCGCTTTGCCGTCTATGATTTCCCCCTCCTTTCACGCTGATCTGGCGATGGCGCCGGAGCCCAAATCAACAAAAACCGAGGCATAGCACACCATATCCTCATGCCCCGAACTCCTTGGCGAACTCTGTGCTGAGCTGCCCATAGGAGAGCAATTCTTTTTTAAACTTCTCT
>NZ_WUDQ01000652.1:0-1950 GCF_009827695.1 Paenibacillus sp. OT2-17
TTAAATTTGGCTGTAGCCAGAGAAGCAGATATGGACACCATCTTTTGAAGATTATTTTCAAACCAGGATTGCGTCGTTAATTTGTCATAATTCGTAAGAAGCAGTGAAATTTCATCGCTCTGATGATACACCAGTTTACATCCCATAATGTTATAGGCCAAATATTTACACGTCTCCCATAATGAAAAAATTAGTTTCTCATCAAAAGGTTTCGTCATCCCACGTGTAAAGGTATGAAAATGCGCACCATCAATTCTGATGATTACAGGTAAACGGCGTGGTAGGCTTAATCTATAGGCATTTTCATATTCCTTCATCCTATTTCCAAAATCATTTCTTTTCATAAACTATGTAGGTTCCTTTCATGATCCGTGATTTGCGCATAGAGTAAAACAATGTCTATCTTCCCCAATTGACATATATAAAAATTGTAACAAATTGGCTGATACATCGCTAGGAATTAAGAAAGACAAAAAAAACTTAGCAGATGGATTTGCAGAGTCTTTCATTTTTTCTTGGTATCTATTCTCCAAATGTTAGGCTATAATAATTTCAGATTTTACTTTATTCCGATATGAAAAGGATGATATATATGAGCCAAAATCCATCTTCCATTCCGCGTCCGTTAGTCAGGGCTAATCAATGGGTAATTGTTTTATCTGTAGTTTTCACTTGGATCACAGGGGGATATGGGGTGCTAGTTATTCCTCTTATTGCGGGGTTACTCGGCGTCCTTTTTAACTTCAATCCGGTAATGCGGATAGCCAAGCTTTTCTTGAAGAAAAGCCCCTCCTCGTATGTGCAGGAGGACCGAGAGCAGCAAAGGTTTAATCAGCTTCTTGCCGTCTTTTTTCTGTTGGTCGCTTGGGTAGGATTTATGCTCCAGTGGAGTATTGTCGCTTATGTATTCTCGGCCATGGTCCTGGTGGCGGCCTTGGTGGCTATCCTTGGTTTTTGCATAGGATGTTTTATTCTCTACCAATGGTCCCAATATCAATATCGAAGAAGAAAAAACGTGTAAACAGAAACAGCTCTCTTTTCATTCCATTCCATTAGGACATCGTTAATTAAATCGAAGGTGCAGCCGAACTCTCCGACAATATGGATGCTACGTCGGTTCCACCTTCTTTTTATTTTGCAGCAATATTATCTTCAAATACAAAAACGGATATGGCTATATCTTCCTCCACTTTAATATCTGAAAAGAGGTGCAGCAGCCGGGAATCCATGTAATCCTCCAGTTCTTTATTGAAGTGTGTGGGATATATTTTTTGAACCATTTTGGTTCGGGCTGCATGCACCATCTCTTTCCCGGATTCTTCTTGTGCTAGAAACTTTTCAGATGGGGTTAAATTTCCATACAGCATCGTGATAGCCATATTATCTACAAAGGTCGTATGTATGCGTTCCGGGCCTTTCCCAAACAGCTCTTTACGTACTTTTCGAATAATTTCGTTAAAACCTGTTTCCCTTCTCATATCGCACCGCTCTCCTAAAATCTACTAAAATCCCTATTACTATTTCCATCATAACCGATTCCTATCATATAAAACAGAGACTAGCGAAAGTGATTTTTGGAACATGATTTTATCTGCAATTATAAGCGTTCATTAATTTTGATTAACATTTCCTCTAAAATTCGCTTCTCCTCTTCGGTCAGGGCTTGAACAATTTCGTCCTCCACCTTTTGGAAAGAGTCACTAAAAGCTTCAATCAATTCAATGGCTTTTGGTAAAACATAAATATTTTTTTGCCGTTCATTATTGGCCGGGATTTTGCGCTCGATGAATCCTTTTTGCTCAAGACCTTGAAGTATGCTTGTAATGCTGGCTCCGCGCAGATGAAACCGATCGGCAAGATCCTTCTGAATTAAATCATTTTCTTGATTCTCGTAGATATATTTAATCATTTTTCCTTGTTGAGCATTTAATCCCAACTCTTTTATGCTCT
>NZ_WUDQ01000653.1:0-1944 GCF_009827695.1 Paenibacillus sp. OT2-17
AGGTCAAAGGTCCTAATAAATTCACTGGCTATTTTCGCAGCTCTTTCCTCATCGGTTTCCATATACATAACACTAAAATCCACATTGCTATGGACCTTTTGTACCGGTTTACCATCTATCATATGGAATGAGGTACGGAAAGACTCATGTCTGTCAACAAGCTCCCTAAAAGCCTGTTCAAAGCGCAGTTTATCGAGTTTGCCTTCAATTAGCATAATACCAGGCATGTTGTATGCCATCCCAACTGCGTCAAGCTGGTTTAGAATATACAGCCTTTTCTGGGCGGATGAAATTGGATAGTACTCCATCTCCCCAGCCGGCCCAATAGAATGGAATACACTCTCCTTCGCAATCTTGATGCACTCGGCAACTTCAGACATATTTGGGCTCTTAAATATTTCTTTAAGCGGTATGTTTACATTGAACTCTTTGTGAATCCTGGCAATAAGATTTGCTGCCCTTAAGGAATGTCCCCCCAGCTCAAAGAAATTGTCGTTTCTTCCCACTTTCTCTATACTAAGGATATCCTGCCACAACCCCGCAAGTTTCTCCTCCACTTCACCCAAGGGTGCGACATACTCTATTCCAGCATCGATATTGCCGTCAGGTTCGGGCAATGCCTTCCTATCTATTTTGCCATTGGGAGTCAGCGGCAGCTTTTTTAACTGCATAAAATAGGATGGTATCATATAGTCTGGAAGGTCCTTTAAGAGATGTCCCCTTAGTTCTGCTATTGTTAATTCATTTTCCCCTGCCACATAGGCACACAGATACTTGTTTCCCTTCTGATCTTCCCTTGCAATAACCACTGCTTCCTTTATTGAAACGTGCTTTAGCAGTTGTGCTTCTATTTCCCCCAGCTCTATTCTAAATCCCCTTATCTTTACCTGATGATCTACTCTTCCTAAAAATTCCATATTCCCATCAGACAGCCATCTGGCCAGATCCCCTGTACGATACATCCTTTCCCCTGATATAAACGGGTTAGGTACAAATTTTTCAGCTGTCAGTTCGGGCCGGTTTAGATATCCCCTTGCAAGCCCTTCTCCCCCTATGCACAACTCACCCAAAACCCCTGTAGGCTGAGGTCTCAAGTGTTTGTCAACAACGTAGTATTTTATATTTTGCATTGGCTTTCCGATAGGTACACTCCCGGATTCCAAATAGCTTCCCAGTCTCTTTTCGTAATAACTGGAATCTATGGTGGACTCAGTAACCCCATAGCTATTAACAACCCGCAGTTTCTCTCCATACCAGGATTGTAATCTTTCATAATCTTCCACAGAGAGAGTATCTGATCCAAGTATAAGCAACTTGAGGCTATCAATAATCAAAGCATTATCATGGATATAATCCATAAGAGGAATAATCAGTGCCGGTGTGGATTCAAAGATGGTTATTTTATGGGTTTTAATAAGTGAATATAATCGTGCAGGATCGTATCTCTCCTCGGATGAACAAATAACCATTTGGCCTCCGTTGAGCAGCGTTCTCGAAACATCTCCCACAAATACATCAAAAGAAAAACTTGCGATTTGCAACAGCTTTACATCCATATCCGCAAGCCTATATTCCTTTTTCCATGCGTAAGATATGTTGACAAGACTTCTATGCTCTATCATGATCCCCTTTGGCTTTCCTGTGGTTCCTGATGTATAAATGACATATGCTAAATTACAAGATTTATTAATGACAGGAAGATTTTCTGTTCTCCCGTTGTAATTCACACAGTCATCAAAGCTTATAATATCAAGATCAAATTTAATTTTTTCTTTATGATGTTCTTGCGTAAGAATAATTCCAGCCAAGCTGTCATCGATCATATATCTGATTCGTTCTTCAGGATATTCGGTGTCTATGGGTAAATACGCGCCTCCTGCTTTAAATACAGCAATTACACCTATTATCATTTCTATGGACCGGTCTACCATTATAGCTACTACA
>NZ_WUDQ01000654.1:0-1928 GCF_009827695.1 Paenibacillus sp. OT2-17
CAAATCCGGGTGCAATCCAGACGGGTCCTTCCACACCCAGTATACGAGGCTTCGGTAATCCAGCCGCCTGCCAGTCTGCGCGCAAAGCATCCGGTGTATGGAAGTAGGAGCGTGTGAGAAAAGAGGGATAAGCAGCAGGGCGCACATGCTGACCATCTGTTAGCTCCTGTCTGACCATATCCATGAACGCATCTTCCTCCACAATGGTATTGCACTCACCGTACACCGATAGCCCCCACAGTAGTGAGCCAAACCTGGAAATAGCTGAAGTAATCAGCGTTCCACCTTTTTTTAAGACACGCGCCGCTTCTTGCAGTGCTTTTACTCGTTCCTTCTGTTCCGTTAAATGATATAAAGGTCCCATCAATAGCACGATGTCCGCGCTTTCATCTTTACGATCAAGATTTCTGGCATCCGCGGTTTCCAGCTTGCTGATGATGGGTTTATTCAGTTGCTGCTGACGAGCGAATTCAATGGCTTGGGAAGATAGATCAAATAGATGAACTTCGTATCCCAGCTCCGCCAGCCACGAAGAGTAGACCCCTACACCGCCACCGATATCGTAAATAACATGAGTAGACTCCCTGAGATAACGTGAAATGATTTCTTTTGATCTTTCCAGTTCTATTTTTCCTATGCCTCGCTCTAACCTGCCTATTTCTGCACCGCCATCATAATAAGCCAGAATTTCATGCGTATCTTTTTCGAGCATAGCGCACCTCATCTCAAGTGATTGGAATAATATAACATTATCACTTACATCATGAACAAGTCTACCGTGTTTAGGATTAAGAAACCATCGGAAGCATTGGGAAAGAAAAAAGCTGTTCCCCAGTAGCTAAACCTACTTTTTGGGAACAGCCATATTTAAATGATGTTTGTTTCCAGCATGCCCTCGAGATCTTCTTTGGTAAGATGGTAGTGTGCGTTACAAAAGTGGCAATGAGCTTCAGCCTGTCCATCGGTATGGATCATATCTTCTATTTCCTTATTCCCTAAGCTGATAATGGCATTGGTAACGCGCTCTTCTGAGCAGGGACAATGAAATTGTACAGGCATGGTTTCCAGTATGTTTATGTTGCTTTCTCCTAAAATCTGACCCAGAATCTGCTCTGGTGTAAGACCTTCCATGACCATTGCGGAGATGCTTGGAATGCTCTCAATACGTCTCTCGATAAAACTGATAACCTCTTCTGGTGTATCTGGCATCAGCTGAATAATAAAACCTCCAGCCGCCTGTATAGAGTTATCTGGGTTAACAATAACTCCCGCTCCCACAGAAGAAGGAATTTGTTCGGATTGGACGAGATAAGATGTGAAGTCCTCGCCCAGTTCACCCGATATGAGAGGGACCTGTCCAACAAACGGGTGTTTTAAGCCGATATCTTTGGATACAATTAGCGCTCCATCTGTTCCTACAGCTCTGGCGACATCCAATTTCCCTATCTGATTAAGCTCAAAATGGGTTTGTGGATTTTTTACATAACCTCTAACTTCACCTTTGGAGTTGGTATCGACAAGAATGGTGCCGATAGGTCCGCCACCGTTGATTCTGATCGTCAGTTTATCCTCATCTTTAAGCATGGCTCCCAGCATGACGCCGACCGTCATAGAACGTCCCAATGCAGCCGATGCTGTGGGCCAGGTATAATGACGCCGTTGGGCTTCACTTACCGTTTCCGTTGTTCTCACGGCATAAGCCCGTACCTGATTGTTGTAGGCAAGAGCTTTTACTAAATAATCGTTCATGTTCATATTCCTTTCTGTTAATTAGAGTTCTTTACAAGACCATTTTTTCCTGAATCCAGTTCTCTAAAGAAGTAATTTTGTCATCATATCCTTCTTTAAAAAAGTCAGCGGATAGTGACGCGATGGTTTCTCTTTTTAGAACGGCCTTCCAGGAGGCTTCCGCTTCTTCCATCACATTT